>NZ_JAWYAJ010000321.1:0-366 GCF_034124845.1 Robinsoniella sp. | reverse complement strand
CCAGAATCAGCAGTTTTGCATTCTTCGCCAGGGCTTTCGCAATTTCCACAAGCTGCTGTTTTCCCACTCCGATATCTTTGATCAGGGTACGGGAAGACTCCTGCAATCCTACCGTTCTTAAATATTTATCGGATTCTCCGTATGTTTCATTCCAGTCAATTGAGAAACTATTTCCTTTTTCGTTTCCCAGATACATATTTTCCCCAATGGTCATGTAGGGAATCAGTGCCAGTTCCTGATGAATGATTACAATTCCTTTTCCTTCACTGTCCTTTATGCCGGAAAAGTTACAGACCTCCCCGCGGTAAATGATATCTCCCTCATAAGTACCATGGGAGTAGATGCCGCTGAGTACATTCATCAAAG
>NZ_JAWYAJ010000320.1:0-3837 GCF_034124845.1 Robinsoniella sp. | reverse complement strand
AACCAACCGGCTCTTTTCTGACCTTTGGAACGGGAATCTTAATTCTTCCGCTTAAGTAGGCACCGGTAACGGATTTTTTATTTTTCATAATCTGTTTTGCAGTACCTTCAGCCACAACTTCGCCGCCATGTTCTCCGGCACCCGGTCCAATATCTACGATATAATCTGCAGCCAGCATGGTGTCTTCATCATGTTCTACTACGATCAGGGTATTTCCCAGGTCCTTTAAATTATTCAGGGTACGCAGCAGCTTATCATTATCACGCTGATGCAGACCGATACTCGGCTCATCCAGGATATACGCAACCCCTACAAGCCCGGACCCAATCTGAGTAGCCAGACGGATACGCTGTGCCTCTCCGCCGGACAGCGTACCTGTCGCCCTTGCCAGCGTGAGATATTCCAGTCCCACATCGATAAGGAAACCGATTCTTGCCTTAATCTCTTTTAATATTTGATGTCCAATCATTTCCTGGTGCTCGGTAAGAACCATGCTGTCCAAAAATTTCTGAAGTTTCCGAATCGACATGGAAGTAACTTCAAAAATATTGGTGTCATTAATCGTAACTGCAAGCGCTTCTTTTTTCAGTCGCTGTCCTCCACAGGTTTTACAGGGGGTGACTCTCATAAAAGCTTCATATTCCTGTTTCATGGAATCAGAACCGGTCTCCCGGTAACGGCGTTCCACATTCCGGATCAGCCCTTCGAATGCAACATCATAAACGCCTTCTCCACGCTGTCCCCGGTAATATACTTTCACTTCTTTTCCATTGGTTCCGTGAATCAGCATATGACGGATATTTTCCGGCAGATCCTGATAAGGCGTATCCAAATCAAATTTATACTCTTTTGCCAGAGCATCCAGAATGGCTCTGGTATAACTTCCTTTATCGGTACAGGACTGCCATCCCATGACCGTAATTGCCCCATCTGCAATGCTCAGGGATTTGTCCGGAATCATCAGTTCTTCATCAAATTCCATCTTGTACCCCAGCCCATAACAATCCGGGCATGCACCAAATGGATTGTTGAAGGAAAAGCTTCTCGGTTCGATTTCATCTACGCTGATGCCGCAGTCCGGACAGGAGAAGCTCTGGCTGAAACGTATCGGTTCCCCATCCTGTATGTCCACAAGTACCAGGCCTTCCGCCAGATTCAAGACATTCTCCAGGGAATCTGTCAGCCTTTTTTGTATACCGTCTTTAATCACCAGACGATCCACAACGATTTCAATATTGTGCTTTTTATTTTTATCCAGCTTAATGTCTTCTGACAGTTCATACATGTTTCCATCCACGCGGACACGTACATATCCACTGCGCTTTGCCTGCTCAAACAGCTTCGTGTGCTCCCCTTTCCTGCCCCGGATTACGGGCGCTAGGAGCTGTATCTTAGATTTCTCCGGCAATTCCATAATCTGGTCCACCATCTGGTCCACCGTTTGCTTTGCTATCTCTTTTCCGCACTTGGGACAATGGGGAATACCGATTCTGGCATACAGAAGACGGAAATAATCATAAATTTCCGTAACCGTTCCCACCGTAGATCTGGGATTTCGGTTGGTGGATTTCTGGTCAATGGAAATCGCCGGCGGTAGTCCTTCAATGCTCTCTACTTCTGGTTTTTCCATCTGCCCCAGGAACTGTCTTGCATAAGACGACAGAGATTCCATATAACGTCTCTGCCCTTCTGCATAAATTGTATCAAATGCCAGAGAAGATTTTCCGGAACCACTGAGCCCGGTCAAAACTACAAATTCATTTCTGGGTATATTTAAAGTGATATTCTTTAAATTATGCTCGTTAGCTCCTCTTATTTTTATATACTGCTTACCATTTTTTACCGCCATTCTATTCTATCTCCTGTAATTGTTTCTTTAGTGTGATCATCTTGTCACGTAAATCCGCGGCAGCTTCAAAGTTCAGCTCTGCTGCTGCCTGTTTCATCTGTTTCTGAACCTCTCCAACCAGTTTTTCCAGTTCTTTTCTGCTCATGGATTCCGGATCTTTTTCGAATTCCATCTCATTTTTCGCCACTGCCTTGGATATACTGATAATATCACGGACAGCTTTCTTAATGGTCTGAGGAGTAATGCCGTGCTCTTCATTATAAGCCTCCTGAACTGCACGCCTTCTCTGTGTCTCGTCAATTGCCATTCTCATGGAATCAGTTATCACATCTGCATACATGATAACATGTCCGTCGGAGTTTCTGGCTGCACGTCCAATTGTCTGGATCAAACTGGTTCCGGAACGCAAAAAGCCTTCTTTATCCGCATCCAGTATTGCTACCAGCGTAATCTCCGGAATATCCAGACCTTCTCTTAACAGGTTGATTCCAACCAGTACATCGAATACACCCAGTCGCATATCACGGATAATTTCAGATCGTTCCAGCGTATCTATATCCGAGTGCAGATACCGGACTTTGATACCAATTTCTCTCATGTAATCGGTTAAATCCTCCGCCATGCGCTTTGTGAGGGTGGTGATCAGGATCTTATTGCCCATCTCTATTTCTCTATTCACTTCTCCCACCAGATCATCAATCTGACCTTCTACCGGACGAACTTCCACCTGAGGGTCCAAAAGTCCTGTCGGACGGATTATCTGCTGTGCCCGCAGGAGTTCGTGCTGTTCTTCATAATCGCCCGGTGTCGCAGAGACAAACATAATCTGATCAATTTTATTTTCAAACTCTTCGAAATTCAATGGTCTGTTGTCTTTTGCGGAGGGCAGACGGAATCCATAATCCACTAAGGTACTCTTTCTGGACTGGTCTCCTGCATACATTCCCCTGATCTGGGGCACCGTCTTATGGGACTCATCGATGATCATCAGAAAATCGTCCGGGAAATAATCGATCAGCGTATGCGGTGTAGCACCAGGCTCCAATCCTGATAAATGTCTGGAATAATTCTCGATTCCGGAACAAAATCCTGTTTCCTTCATCATCTCTATATCAAAATTTGTTCTCTCGGAGATTCTCTGTGCCTCCAAAAGCTTGTCTTCACTTTTAAAATAGGCCACGCGTTCCTTCAGCTCTTCCTCAATGTTAGCTGCCGCTTCCAGTATTTTCTCCATTGGTACAACATAATGAGAGGCAGGAAAAATGGCAATATGCTCCAAAGAGCTTTTAATCTCTCCCGTTAATACATCGATCTCTACGATACGGTCAACTTCATCCCCAAAAAACTCAACCCGGACTGCCGTATCACTGGAATCCGCCGGGAATATTTCAAGTACATCTCCTCTGACCCGGAAAGTACCACGCTTAAAGTCCATATCATTCCGGTCATACTGAATATCAATCAGCTTATGGACTACTTCATCACGGTCTTTTTCCATACCCGGACGCAGGGAAATTACCATTTCCTTATAATCCACCGGACTTCCCAATCCGTAGATACAGGAAACACTGGATATAATAATAACATCATCCCGCTCTGCCAGGGATGTGGTGGCGGAAAGCCGCAGCTTATCTATTTCATCATTAATAGACGAATCCTTGGCAATATAAGTATCCGATGAGGGAACATAAGCTTCCGGCTGGTAATAATCGTAATAACTCACGAAATACTCCACCGCATTTTCGGGAAAAAACTCCTTGAACTCGCTGTAAAGCTGGGCGGCAAGGGTTTTATTATGGGCTATAATGAGCGTTGGCTTCTGCAGCTTCTGTATGACGTTTGCCATTGTGAAAGTCTTACCGGAACCTGTGACACCAAGTAACGTTTCGAATTGGTTTCCTTCTTTAAAGCCCTGAACCAGCTCGGCTATAGCCTGGGGCTGGTCCCCGGTGGGCTGATATTCTGAGTGTAATTTGAACTCCATTTTC
>NZ_JAWYAJ010000319.1:0-2821 GCF_034124845.1 Robinsoniella sp. | reverse complement strand
CTATAATATTACCGGGAGTCTTGGAATTGCCGTCTATCCAAAAGACGGAAAAGATTTTGACGGATTATACAAAAAGGCAGATCTGGCATTATATGAAGCAAAACGCCGGGGCAGAAACCAATATGTCTTCTATAAGCCCGGCATGATACAATGATAAATTTTTATCAAATCTTTGGATTTGGGATTGCGTGGTATTGTGTGGAGTGAAGAAAACCCTGTCCCCAAAATCTGTTAATTCCTCTGAAACCCTGTATTTTACAGGGTTTTTTTTGTCCTAAAAATTATTGAGAAAGATGTTGATTTTTAGTGGCATTCGTGTTAAAATAAATTAAACCAAAAATAAAACAACACAAACAAACATGTAAGGAGGATTTTTTTCATGGCTAATGAATATGAAATCAAAAAACAAATTTGTGAGATCGGTAAGAGAATTTACGACAGAAATATGGTTGCTGCAAACGACGGTAACATTTCAGTAAAAATAAGCGATAACGAGTTCTTATGTACACCAACAGGTGTTTCCAAAGGATTCATGACACCGGAATTTATCTGTAAAGTAGATGCAAAAGGAAATGTTCTTCAGGCAAACGGAAACTTCAGACCTTCATCTGAAATCAAAATGCATATGAGAGTTTACGAAAAAAGACCGGATGTTGGAGCAGTAGTACATGCTCATCCTACATTTGCAACAAGCTTTGCAATCGCAGGTATTCCTTTAACTCAGCCAATTATGCCGGAAGCAGTTATCGCTTTAGGATGCGTTCCGATCGCTGAATACGGTACACCTTCTACCGTTGAAATTCCAGATAACGTAGAAAAATACTTACCATATTATGATGCAGTATTACTGGAAAGCCACGGAGCTTTAACATGGAGCACAGACCTGTTAGCTGCTTACCACAAAATGGAATCTGTTGAATTCTACGCAGAGTTATTATACAAATCCAAAATGCTTGGCGGACCAAAGGAATTTGACAAAGAGCAGATCGCTAAATTATATGAAATCAGAAGACAGATGGGTCTTCCTGGAAAACATCCTGCAAATATCTGCGCTGAATTAGGTGGAAAATGCGGCGGCGGATGCCACTCAGCAGAAGGCTGCAACTGTGGATCTGCAAAAGCTGACGAACCTAGCGTTGAAGCAATCGTTGCTGAAGTGACAAAGAAAATCCTTGCTCAGATGAAATAAGGGGGTACCACATAATGGCTATTAACGAACAAGAAATTCAAGATATTGTTCGAAGCGTGTTAAAAGGCATGGGTACGACGGCGGATAAACCGGCAGGATCTTCTGAAAAATTACTGGGTGTATTTGATGATATCAATGATGCAATTGCAGCAGCAAAAGAAGCCCAGAAAGAAATTCAGCCAATGCCATTAGAGTTTCGTGAAAAGATCATCTCCAATATCCGTAAGAAGACACTGGAAAATGCAAAAATGTTTGCAGAGCTGGGTGTAGAAGAAACCGGAATGGGAAATGTAGGACATAAAATTTTAAAACACCAGCTGGTTGCTGAAAAGACCCCTGGAACAGAGGATCTTACTACAGTAGCATGGTCAGGAGACAGAGGACTTACTCTGGTGGAAATGGGACCGTTCGGAGTTATCGGTGCAGTTTGTCCGTCTACGAACCCTACGGAAACCGTAGTATGTAATTCTATCGGAATGATCGCAGCAGGAAACACAGTTGTATTTGCACCACATCCATCTGCTAAAAATGTTTCAAATCTGGCAATTGATATGATTAACAGAGCCAGTGTTGAAGTAGGCGGACCGGAAAATATAGCCGTTGCTGTAACAGAACCGACTATGGAAGTCAGTAAAGTAATTTTCTCACATAAAGATATCTCATTATTAGTAGCAACAGGAGGCCCGGGTGTAGTAACCACCGTTCTTTCTTCCGGTAAGAGAGCAATGGGAGCGGGCGCAGGAAATCCACCTGTTTTAGTTGATGAAACAGCTAATATCCCGAAAGCTGCGGAAGATATCATCAATGGATGTACATTTGACAATAACCTGCCTTGTATTGCTGAAAAGGAAGTTGTTGCAGTTGATATGATAGCGGACGAGCTGATCTACCATATGGAACAGGTTGGATGTTATCATGCAAACGCAGAAGAAGTTCAGAAATTAATCCAGACTGTTTTCAATGAGAAAAACGGTAAGAGAACCCTGAACAGACAGTGCGTTGGACGCAGTGCAAAAGTTCTTCTTAGCAAAATCGGAGTTACGGTTGGCGATGAAATCCGTTGTATCATATTCGAAGGTGAAAAAACAAATCCTATGATCTGGGAAGAGCTTATGATGCCGATTCTGGGTATCGTAAGAGTAAAGAATGTAGAAGAGGGTATGGGTATTGCCGTTGAATTAGAACATGGCAACAGACATTCCGCACATATGCATTCAACAAATGTAAATAACCTTACAAAGTTTGGTAAAATGATCGACACCGCGATCTTTGTTAAAAATGCCCCATCTTATGCAGCACTTGGATTTGGAGGAGAAGGATATCCTACTTTCACAATCTGCAGCCGTACAGGTGAAGGATTAACCTCCGCTAAAAACTTTACTAAGAGCAGAAGATGTGTAATGGGCGATGCACTTTGCATCAGATAAGGAGTGATAGACGTGGAAATGAATATAGAAGAAATCGTAAAACAGGTGCTTTCTGAAATGCAGGGTAATACCAGCAGTGCAGCACCGGCAGCAGCTCCTGTTAAAGCAGCTGGAACTATTCCGGCAACTTCAAAGGTAGCAATGCTGACAGCATTAGAACATTATGATATCAAAGAATTCCCGATTCCTGAAATCGGCGATGACG
>NZ_JAWYAJ010000318.1:0-7851 GCF_034124845.1 Robinsoniella sp. | reverse complement strand
CTACTTTTCCGTTTTTAATAATGGCAAGCCCCGTTGTACCGCCTCCGATGTCAACGATTACGCCATCTTTTATCTCATAAACCGAATTTGCGGCAGATGGCTCATCACAAACGCGAATGACCTCGAATCCCGCTCCTTCTGCTACATAAGTATGAGTCTTTAAACTGCTCTGTGTACCTGCAGGCATGGCTATTGCACATTGTGTCAGTTCACATTTCAGGCGTTGTTCCAGCTTGGCTTTTAATTTTTTTACGATTTCCAGCGCTCCCAGGTAATCTACCACTACGCCGTCTCTCAGTACTTTGGCACTTTGTTTTTCACATGCCACAGGCTGATTATTTTCATCCAATACGGCAATTACAATATATGCCGTACCCAGGTCCAGCCCTACTTTTAATCTGCCTTTATATGGGAATGTTTTTTCCTCTGCTTCTGTGACCCGTTTCATGTACGCATTTACTTTTTCTATATTCATCTAAAAACGCTCCCGAAATTACAAAATTTTATTGATCTGCTCACCCTTTAACCACTGGTCAATATTGCGGAATACTATTTCTGCTCTGATTTCCATGGATTCTTTTGTAGCAAATGCCACATGAGGTGTCACAATGGTATTTTTTGCATGAAGCAGAGGGTGATCCGTTTGAAGCGGAGGTTCCACTTCAAATACATCTATGCCTGCTCCCGCAATACGTCCATCATTCAGCGCTTTAGCCAGAGCATCAGAATCCACAACCGGCCCTCTTGCCGCATTGATCAGGATGGCTGATTTTTTCATGTATCCGATTGTCTCCTCATTAATAAGATGGCGGGACTGCTCTGTTAACGGGCAGTGAAGTGCTACAATATCTGCCTGTTCCAGCATTTCTTTTAATGGCAGGTAAGTAATCCGTTCGCTGTTTTCTTTCTTAGAAAAACCGTTATAGGCAATGACTTTGCATCCAAATGCACTGCAAAGCTGAGCGGTACGCTGACCAATTGCTCCTGTACCTATGATTCCCACTGTTTTTCCTTTTAATTCAAATCCAACCAGTCCATCCTTGGTTTTTCCTTCTCTGCAGCGTGCATCCACCTGGGGAACATTGCGAAGAAGAGAAAGCATCATGCCAAGGGTAAGCTCAGCAACGGACTCATTCGAGTATCCGGAAGCGTTGCTAAGGGCTGCTCCCATTTCTTTAACCGCATTAAGATCCACATGATCCACGCCGGTAAAAGCCACATCGATAAATTTTAAATGACTGCAATTGCGGATTACCTCCTGTTTCAGAGGCATATTTGCCAGAATCAGGATATCCGCATCTCTGCTTTCCTCTTTTAACACTTCTACGTCACTGCTTTTTTCATATGCCCGGAAGGTATGTCCTGCTTCTTCCAGTGGTTTTACATAGCTATTTAATATCTCCTCACTGACTGCGAGAGACTCTAACATTACAATATTCATGATTTTACTCCTTTATTCTTTTGTAAGATTTAAAAATCAAAGTAAAGTATACATCAGCCGCCTTTAGAAATCAATAGTGCTCCACGTCGTAATAAAATGCATACTGCTGCAATATTCCGGCAAACCCCTGATATTTTGAAAATGGAAATCCATCGGGATAATGACGGTCTAATACTTTCTGGATATGGGTATCTATGGGAAATGCATCGATATGATGCAGTGCAAACAGACATATGCATTCAGCCACTTTTATTCCAACTCCGCACAGCTTTAAGAGTTCTCTTCTGGCATCCTCATAATGCAAATCATAGAGACGATACAAATCATAATCCCCGCTTACAATCATATCTGCGGTTTTTCTGATATACTTGTTCCGATATCCCAGGCTGCAGGCATTCAGATCCTCTTCATTAAGACCCGCAAGTGCTTCCGGAGACGGAAATGTATAGTAAGTTTCATTTCGAAAATTCGTTCTTTTTTCACCGAAAGCTCTGCAAAGAGACTCTACGCATTTTTTTATTCGGGGGATGTTATTCTGCTGGGATATGATAAAGGTAATCACCATTTCCCACAGTTCCTGGCGCAGGATGCGAATTCCTTTCCCATATGCGCTGGCTTGCTGCATGTATTGGTCCTTACTTTCAATCTGTGCTTTAAATGCCCCATAATCGGTCATGAGGTCAAAGTACGTTTCCCAGATATCATGAAACTCATCTTCGTCACATGAAAAAGTAATTATTTCCTCCTGCTGCAATATTTCCAGATACCGTCCCCGGGCAATCAGTGAATAACTTCCGTCTTCTCTTCTGTTCAAGCGGAAACACTGCCCGGAATCAGCGATCTGTGCAATATCAAAATCCTTTATTGTCTTTATTATCTTTATTGTTTTATCTGTCATGTATTTTCCTTACTGTCTTTTTGTAAATGTAAAATTAATCGTTGGACTTTAAATGTACAATCTTATTTTTCGTCCTGTTTTCTATGATTTCCAGCTGCCCGATGCTCTGGACAAATTTTGCAAAGGTTGCATATCCATAATCCTTGACTTTAAAGTTGTCAAACTTGCGGTGAATCCGATTGCCCAGAAATGCCAGTTCCATGCCTTCTCTGCCGCTGCTGCGCACCAGATTAATAGCATATTCCGACAACTGTTCTTTCTTAATATTATTGTCCTTCATACGAACCATAATGGCATTGTTGTTCTTGGTCAGTTCAAAGCTTTCCATTTCTTCCAGAAACTTAGACAGTGAACTGTATCCATAATTACGGACGTCAAAATCGGAATATTTTTTCACCAGACGGCTGCCGATTTCACCAAGTCCGGTCATTCGGTCCTTGTCATCATTTTCTGTTATAATGGACACAATATCATTTTCAATGACACGTTTGCTGATAATGCTGCTGTCCTCCATACCCTGCTGGCTGTCTCCCATACGGTTTCTGCTTCCAATGGAACTGTCGCTTAAGCGACCCTTGTGGACAAATACCTCTTCCTGTGTCTCTTCATCCTGTTCTAACAAGATCTCCAGATTCGTAAATACCGTACAGGCCGCACGGAAAGACCTTGGGGTCTTTTCCTCTCCCATCCCGATCACATCTTTGCCGGATTCCCGCAGCCGGCTGGCTAAACGCGTAAAGTCGCTGTCGCTGGATACGATACAGAAACCATCCACATTATTGGTGTACAAGATGTCCATGGCATCAATAATAAGTGCAGAATCCGTGGCATTTTTCCCAACGGTGTTGCTGAACTGCTGAATCGGCATAATGGAATTTTCTAACAGTGCTTGTTTCCACTTCGTTGTCTGGGCACTGGTCCAGTCTCCATAAATTCTCTTGTATGTGATGACTCCGTACTTGGTCATTTCATTCAAAATACAGGAAATATATTTTGAAGAAATATTGTCTGAGTCGATCAATACTGCAAATGTTTTTTCTTTCATTTATATGTTACCCTCTCTTCATTTCATATCTTATGAATCAATACACAAAACTCCTGAGCAACTCTTTTAAGAGCTGTTCCAAATCTGCTTCTGCGCATCCTCCCTCTTCCCGGTCATCTTCAAATCCGCTATAATAGCCATATAGAAGTTCTAATTGCAGCCAACGTCCCTCTTTTACCGCCTTTATCACTATATCTGCTGCCGCATTATTTTTGTAAACATAGCGGGACAGCGCTTTTGCAATCCCGTCTATATTTCTCTTATCTAACAACCTTTCTTTGGAGCTTCGGTTCAGCTTCTCTGCCAATTCCGGATTCTCCTTCATCAATTCGTCGTAGTCTTTCCATTTTTCCAATCTTCCGATCTTCTCCTTCATTTGGCACTTATTGCGTAATTTTTCTTATTTTATTATAATTTAAATGAACGCAAATAGCAATGTTAAACTTTTCATAAGCTTATCTTCACTTTTTATAAATGAATACACCTACATTTTTTATTGTTTTCTGCACCAGGTATGATATACTCTTTTAATATAATTTGAAACTGATACATAATATAAACATACAGAGCATTTAACTGATACAGGATTACCTGTTTATTTGAGCAATGCTGGATTTCTTAGATTGCTCCCAAAAAGGATGTGATAGCAAGATGTTAAAAACAAAGAAGTTTATATTGTCGGAACAGAATGCGGAAATGGTTGCTGATCTCATAGTGGAAACATTGCAGCAGCTTTCTGTGGAACCGGAAGAAATATTAAAGATACGCCTCTCTATGGAAAAAGCACTGGACAGCTGGATGGAAAAAGGATTGGCTCCCAATACCGGAGAATTAATTATCCAGACGCGTCTGAAAAAAGTGCAGATTACGCTGAAAGTACAGGGAAAAGAAGCAAATCCATATGAGCAGAATGACGATGACCAGTTTGGGGATGCATTTTTCAGCCAGCCATTTCTGGCGGCTATTGGCAGCGGAAGCGGCTGCGGCTATGTCTACTCCAAGGGCATGAATATTGTTTCTGCAAATATCAAACACAAGGCTTCCAATCCATTTTTACCAATTGCAATTGCGGTTCTTCTGGCACTTGTAGCAGGAGTAACCACCCATTACCTGCCATTGGAAGTCTCAGAATTTATACTAAACCAGGTGGCAGCTCCCCTCTTTGACAAATTCACCAGTATCCTGACCACGGTGATCTGTCCAATGCTGTTTTTTGCTGTTGTCTGGGGAATTTACCATATCGGAGCTCCTAACCGGCTGGGAAGTGTGGGTAAAAAAGTACTCTGGCACTTCAGTGGTATCCTCATAGGGATGACCCTATTAGGCGGGATTGCTGCATCTGTGTTTACAAAAGTACATTTACCATCAGCAGGAGCTGAGGGCATACAGTCAGAATCCATTTTCCAATTACTTCTCGACGCAATTCCTGAGAATATGATTGACCCCTTCCAAAACGGAAATGCCATACAGATTATCGTTCTGGCTGTACTTGTTGGTATGGCAATGGTTCTGCTGCAGCACAGGATCAGCATTGCCGGACAGTTAATGGAACAATGCAGCGCCATTTCTCAATGCATTGTCGGCTTTTTTGCCACCATTTCACCGTTTTTCATATTTTTAAGTATTTACCGGCTTCTTGCAGGCAATTACATACCGCTGCTTTTATATATGCTGCAGATGGCAGGCGTCTATCTGCTGTGCATGGCAATTGTTTTCCTTTTATATCTGGTATCGGTCAGAGTAAAAGAAGGAATTTCACCATTGCGTATCTTAAAGATTATTATGCCTTCAACACTCCTAGCCTTAGTAAATGCTTCTTCATCAGCCGCTTATTCTGTTATGAGAAATAACTGTGATAAAAAGCTGGGAATCGACCACAGGCTTTCTAAATTTACGATTTCTTTTGGAAGCGTGGTATTTAAACCTGCTGCCGTGGTGCACCTAATTCTACTGACGGTATTTTGCGCAAAGGCATACGAGGTTAAGATAACCATCGGCATGCTGGTGATAACCATGATCGTATCCTTTGTACTGGCATCAGCGGCTCCTTCTGTTCCCGGAGGACTTCTCGCCGGATACGCCGTGTTGTTTGTACAGGCGGGGATTCCTGCAGAAGCTCTGGGGCTGGCTGTTATTGCTGATATTGTCATGAACGCCCTGGATGCTGCAATCAATGTATTCATTTTACAATTGGAAGTCTTTCATTGTGCAAAAAGAGCAGATATGCTAGATCCTCCCGGTGAAAATACGTCGATCTATAATGCCTGATATCTGCGCTGGCAGGCACTATATACCACTTATAAGAAACTGCCTCCTGCGCATACTAAACATATGGCAAATGATTGCCGTAACAGTATGTAGAAAGGAGATGTGGTTATGGATCATAAAGGTTATAATAATTATGAAGTTTCTGAACTTCCCCAGTCCTGTAAATCCGTTATGGAACACATGGTAAGCGAACTGGAAAAAGAGGAAGAAGAGACCGCTGCCCAGTCCAGCACGAAAAACAAAAATAAAAAGAAGAAAAAGCATTCCTAAATATGAATATAGCTTTCTGAAAGCTTTAGAGCATCCGGACCATCAGTTGACCCGGGTGCTTTTTCTGTTATTATTTCCATAACATTTATTTTCTTGTACCATATATTATCTTAAAGCAAATATTTTGCAAAGGAGGTTATATGCTTAAGAAAATTTTATCTATTCTTTTATCAATTGTGCTGCTGTTTTCCTTCTTTCCTGCTTTTATGGTTTCTGCGATTCCTCCTTCGTCACATCCTCTTTACCGTGGAATTGACGTGAGCTTTTATCAGGAAGACATTGATTTTGAGCAGGTTGCTGACTCCGGAATACAGATTGTCTATATTCGTTCCAGTCTGGGTGGCGATTATATTGATCCGAAATTTGAGGAGAATTACCGTAAAGCATCTGCTGCCGGGCTGTCCATTGGCTTTTACCATTATGTAACGGCAAGAAGCATCTCACAGGCACAGTATCAGGCACAATTTTTTATAAATACCATTCAGGGAAAAGATTTTGACTGCCGTCTGGCTATGGATTTTGAAGACCTTCAATATCTCACTGATACAGAAATAAATGCCATCGGATTAGCATTTATTCAGACTGTGGAACAGTTAAGCGGCAGGAAAGCTGTAGTCTACAGCGATTCCTACAATGCTGGCTACTCATTTAGCGGAGCCGTTACCAACTACCCGCTGTGGGTTGCAGAATACGGCGTCTCCTCTCCTTCCGACACTTCGAATTGGAGTTTCTGGGTAGGCTGGCAGTATTCGGATACCGGCAGCATACCAGGGATCAGTACCCCTGTGGATCTGGACTATTTTACCGATGGTATCTTTTTAAACAACAGCGGACCGGTAACTAACGTTCCGCCACCACAAAACCCTTCCACTTCTTATGTGGATTATGAGGTAAGACCCGGCGATACGCTTTGGAATATTGCTCATCTCTATCATACCAGTATCACCGCCATTGCAAATGAAAATGCGCTGTCAGACCCAAACCTCATTTATCCGGGTCAGATTTTCCGCATTCCCATAAGGGATGATACACCGGCTGCTCAGACTTACCTGACCTATACGGTAAAACCAGGGGACACACTCTGGGCAATCGCAAACCAATATCATACCAGTATCGCAGTACTTGTAAGTCTGAATCAGATTCAAAATGAAAGTCTGATCTATCCCGGACAAAAACTTAATATTCCCTGCAAAACCAATAGCGGTACCCAAAATCCGATCCAGTGGTATACGGTTAAACCAGGGGATACCCTCTGGGCAATCGCTGTCAGATTCCATACTACTGTCAGCACGCTTGCCTCAATGAACTATTTGTCTAATCCTGGCTTTATTCTGATTGGAGAGAGACTGCAGATTCCTTAGTACTATAACGCACTTTTCAGGTCACTTGCTCTATATCCGTTCTATCTCAATAGTGTCCGCCACACCCCAGGGTACAAACATTCTGAGAAAACCAGCTTTGTATCAGCAAACTGCATCTCACAAAGAGAATGGGGGACCGGGACTGGGTTTTGGAAGGCGTGTAGCAGTTCTGCGTTAATCCTTCCAAACCTCAGTCCCGTTCCGCCCCCTTCTCTTTCCACACACTGCCTTCCTATACAAAGCGTATTTAATCATTCATGTTTTAAATCCCTATAATAACCCGCTGGTTAACACTCATTACGAAATCTTCAATTTTCTGTTTATCAGGCTCATCCGGTAAAGAGGTATTTTTCGCTGCTTCTTCCAGACGTTTTTCGTATCCCGATAAAATTTCATAAAATTCATCCCGGTACATGCCGTCTTCCCGCTGAAATGCTCCATTTCTCACACTCATCAGTAAATCATGCTCTTTTTCCCGGTAAGTGCATAACTCTTCTTTTTCCAGGATATCAAATGCCATCATGAAAAGCCGAAGCAGATGCATCGCATGCTTATTCAGATGATTTTC
>NZ_JAWYAJ010000317.1:14049-15515 GCF_034124845.1 Robinsoniella sp. | reverse complement strand
CTTAAGATTCAACAGCAGAGTTGTTGTTCAGGGATGCGGACCGATCGGTCTGATTTGTATCTCAATCTTAAAGACAATGGGAATTCAGAATATCGTCGCAGTAGACGGCGAGCAGAAGAGACTTGATTTTGCAAAAGAGATGGGCGCATCTGAAACTGTAAACTTCAAAGACCACAAAGGAATTGAAGCTCTTACTGAAGGTGTGAAAGCAGCATTTGGCGGATACCTTGCAGACTTTGCATTCCAGTGTACCGGATCTCCGATCGCTCATGCAAACATCTACAAATTCATCCGTAACGGCGGCGGACTTTGTGAACTTGGATTCTTCATCAATGGTGGAGATGCAACAATCAATCCTCACTTTGATATCTGCTCCAAAGAAATCACAATCGTTGGTTCCTGGGTATATACACTCAGAGATTATGCAACTACATTTGAATTCTTAAAGGGCGCTCAGGCAATCGGACTTCCAATGAAGAAACTGATCACACATAAGTTCCCGTTAAGTCAAATTAATGAAGCTCATGTAACAAATCTGAAGATGGAAGGTCTTAAGATCGCTATCATCAACGAGTAAGTGAAAGGAGTGTGTTAGGCCATGCGTGAAGCAGCAGGAATTTTAGAAGTGTTTGGATGCGTAGCAGCATTTGTGGCGGCAGATGCAGCAGCAAAAGCGGCAAATGTCAGGATCGAATCCATCGACAAGAACAAGCCTGCAAATGCAGATGCGTTACCGGTACCCCTTATTACTTGCTTAAAAATCAGAGGCAGTGTTGCAGATGTAAATGCTGCAATGGATGCAGCGGAAGAAGCAGCAAACAGTATTACAGGTGTTGTAACGAGATATATTATCCCAGCTCCATCAGAGGATACTGAAAAGATGTTGAGAATAAGTGCAATATAGTGTAGAATAAATGTAATAGTTCAACATGGCTGAATTGTTACGAATAAATGTTTAGAGTAGATAAAATGAAGAAATATCTGATGTTGGAAAAACAACAAGGTTAATTAAGGAGGATTTTTATAATGACACAGGAAGCTTTAGGAATGGTAGAAACAAGAGGTTTAGTAGCAGCAATTGAGGCATCTGACGCTATGGTGAAGGCAGCAGACGTTCAGTTAGTAGGAACAGAAAAAATCGGTTCCGGTCTGGTAACAGTTTTAGTTCGTGGAGATGTTGGAGCTGTTAAAGCAGCTACAGAAGTAGGCGCAGCAGCAGCAGGAAAACTTGGCGAGTTAGTAGCAGTACACGTTATCCCAAGACCTCACACAGACGTAGAAAAAATATTACCAAGCATCTAATACGTGCTCCAATATCCTGAAAACAGAAGGAAAGATATATGAAATCAATTGGATTAATTGAATTACCTAATATTACGGATGCGATTCAGGCACTTGATGTTATGCTGAAAACAGCAGATATCAGGTTCCTGTCTTGGGAAAAGAAGTTAGGCGGACGACTGGTA
>NZ_JAWYAJ010000317.1:0-14039 GCF_034124845.1 Robinsoniella sp. | reverse complement strand
CAAGGCAATGTTTCTGCAGTAACGGAAGCGATAGAGTCTGCAAAGAGAAGTGCAGTGGGCAATATTGTGGCATCTGCAGTGATAGCAAATCCACATGAAGAAACAATGAACCTTGTAGAAATCAGTAGAAAGAAATATAAGTTTCTACAGGAAGATTAAAATCTGTTGCAGACGGATTCTAATACTTCAGGATAAATCGAGGTAAAAGATATGGCCGATGAAAAGAATGTAAAATCTGCAGCTGCGAAAGCTCCTGCAAAAAGAAAACCAAGAACAACCCGCAAAAATGCGAATGCTGCCCCACCGGCAGCAAAACCAGTGATTAAGGAGGATATCAGAATGGAACTTCAGGCATTAGGAATGATAGAAACAAGAGGACTTATTGCTTCAATCGAAGCAGCAGATGCTATGTTAAAAGCAGCTAATGTAGTTTTAGTAGGAACAGAAAAAATCGGTTCCGGTCTTGTAAGTGTTATGGTTCGTGGAGATGTTGGAGCAGTAAAAGCAGCTGTTGAAGCTGGAAGCGCTTCTGCTGGAAGATTAGGCGAAGTAATCGCTGTTCATGTAATCCCAAGACCACATACTGACGTAGAAAAGATCCTTCCACAGTTTTAATAAACAAACTACCGCAGGTATGTCCATCAGGCGCATGCCCGGGCAAATAGACATTTGATATTGCATGCTTTCTTTACGGACGAGATTATGACTGTGAAGAGGCATGCAGTTGACTTTATAAGTCAGGATGTGATTTTTTGAAATCCAAAATAGTGGATATGGTAGCTGTGTCCAGGATGCTCTATGAATTGAATAACCCCATGAAGAGAGGGACCGAAAAAATGCAGGAACAACAATTAGTAGATGAGATTGCAAGGTTAGTAGCTAAGCAGTTAAAAAATAGTGTTGATGTATATAACCCGGCTGATGAGATTCCTATTGGAATTTCTGCAAGACATGTGCATCTTAGCAGAGAAGATGTAGAAACCTTATTTGGTAAGGGTTATCAGTTAAATAAGAAAAAAGAACTCATGGGCGGGCAGTTCGCAGCTCAGGAGTGTGTAACCATCGTTGGAACAAAATTAAGAGCAATTGAAAATGTCAGAGTTTTAGGACCGGAGAGAAGCCAGTCTCAGGTTGAAGTTGCCAAGACAGATGCGATACGTCTGGGATTAAACCCGCCGGTTCGCCAGTCAGGGGATCTTGCAGGCTCCGCACCAATTGCAATGGTTGGTCCAAAAGGTGTTGTATATTTGAAAGAAGGATGTATTGTTGCAAAAAGACATATTCATATGTCACCGGCAGATGCAGCCAGATATGGCGTAAAAGACAAACAGGTTGTGAAAGTTCGTTTTGACAGCGGACGTGGCGGTGTTTTTGAAGATGTTGTAATCAGAGTACATGATACATTTACATTAGAGATGCATATAGATACCGATGAAGCAAATGGCTTAGGCATCGGTAAAGAAATGGGAATTTTAATTAAATAGCAAGTGCGACAAATGACGCAGCGAGTGCAACGATGTCGCAGAAAGCGCGACGAATGTCGCATATAACGCGACACAGGAGGAAAGCATGATTATAGGCAAAGTAGTTGGAACGGTAATTTGTACAAGAAAGAATAATGATCTTGTGGGAAGCAAATTCCTGATCGTAGATCCAATGGAAAAGATGAAAACTGATAACAGTAGCCGTCTTGTTGCCGTGGATAACGTAGGAGCCGGTATCGGTGATATCGTGCTGGTGACGACAGGTAGTTCTGCGCGGCTTGGCTGTGGTGATCCGGATTCTCCGATTGATGCATGTATTGTAGGTATTGTAGATGACCCGCAAAAAATAGTCATAGTAGAATAGGTTGGAGTGGACGCAATGAATATGGTAGATATGAAAAAGGCTTTATTCGATGGCGGTGTTGTAGGAGCTGGCGGAGCAGGTTTCCCAACTCATGCAAAACTTTCAGACCAGGCAGAGACAATCATTTTGAACTGTGCAGAATGTGAACCTTTAATCAAGGTTGACCGACAGCTCATGAGTGATTACATAAACGAAATACTTTCGGGCATGCAGATGCTTGTCGATACGTTAGGTGCCAATGAAGGAATCATCGCTGTGAAAAAGTCCTACACTGCTTCTATTGAGGCCGTGAACAGTTGTATTGTTAATTATAATAAACTCCGCCTTCATATTTTACCGGACATCTATCCGGCAGGAGATGAAGTCGTATTAATTTATGAAACCACAGGAAAAATCGTACCTCAGGGTAAGATTCCGATTCTGGTTGGGTGTGTTGTTGTAAATGTGGAAACGGTATTGAACCTGTATCGCAAAGTAACAAGCGATACCAATGTTGTTACGAAATTTGTGACAGTAGCAGGTTTGGTAAACAGTCCGCTTACGGTAGAAGTACCGATTGGTATTACGGTTAAAGAACTGGTAGACATGGCAGGTGGATTTTCCACAGAAGACTATGTGATGATTATGGGTGGTCCTATGACGGGACGCATCTGTTCAGCAAGAGATATTGTAACGAAGACTACAAAGGCAATCCTGGTATTGCCTCCTACCTGTCCGCCAGTTGTAAAAAGACAGAGAAGTAATAAGTTAGATCTTAGAAATGCAATGTCTGTCTGTTCACAATGCTCCATGTGTACTAGCTTATGTCCTAGAAATTTGCTTGGTCAGTCCATCAAACCTCATGAATTTATGAGAGCGATTGCAAATGGAACTACGTATAACGTAGAACCGTTTCTGAACTCTTACTTCTGTTGTTCATGCGGATTATGTGAACTGTATTCTTGTCATCAGGATTTATCTCCAAGAAGATTACTGGATGCATATAAAACAGGCCTTAGAAGTAAAGGTGTGAAGATACCGGATAAAGCAGGAAAAGGCGTGGCAAGCAGTCTGCGTGAGGAACGGAAAGTTCCGGAACACCGTCTGATGCTCAGGCTTGGTCTGGCTAAATTTGATATCCCGGCACCGATGAAAGGCTGTCCGATTGAAATTAACGAAGTAAAATTAATGCTTCGCCAGAACATTGGCGCACCTTGTGTACCATCTGTAAAGGTGGGAGATGAAGTGGCTGTCGGACAACAAATAGCTGCACCGCCGGAAGGCGCTTTAGGAACCTGTTTACATGCAAGTATTGCCGGAAAAGTTACGGCAGTTACTGATAACTTTATCAGCATTAAATCATAATGGAGATGAGAACGATGAGAGCAATTGGAATGGTGGAATATAGAACTGTTTCCACAGGTATTAAGGCGGCAGACCTTATTGTGAAAACAGCTGATGTTGAGCTGATTCAGGCTCAAACAGTTTGCCCGGGTAAATTCATTATCTTATTTACCGGCGATCTAAGTGCAATCAAAGTTTCCGCAGATGCTGCTAAAAAAGAGTATCCGGAAAGCATGATTGACAGCTTCGTGCTGGGCAACCCGCACGAATCCGTATTTAAAGCACTTAACTGCACAGCAGATATCCAGGATGTTCAGGCTTTAGGGGTAATTGAAACCTTTACCGGAGCATCGGCTATTGTAGCTGCGGATCACGCAGCAAAAACCGCAGAAGTAGATCTCTTTGAAATCAGAATTGCAAGAGGTATGTGCGGTAAATCATATGTGTTATTAACAGGAACAGTATCTGCAGTTACAGAATCTGTAAGCTCTGCTGTTGCTTTAATAAAAGAAGAGGGTCTTGTACTGGATTATGCAGTCATTCCTAGTCCTTCTAAAGAGTTTGTAAAAACCTTAATTTAAACCTTGTCGGAAAAAAGCCTGGTATTTGATTACCGGGCTTTTTTTCGTTGCTGCAAATCCCAGGATATCTTCTTATAAACATAGGATTGAATATTTACTACAATCTGATTATAATTAGAGGTAGTTTTAAAATGTAATACATGCAGGTAAAGTAAAATCACAATCAGAAAAGGAGCATATCATGGCAATTGATAAAGTGAAGGCATATCTGAAAGAATTTGATATGGAAGATAAAGTAATGGAGTTTGAGACGTCCAGTGCGACCGTGGAGCTGGCGGCACAGGCAGTGGGGGTAGAACCTGCGCGGATTGCAAAAACACTTTCGTTCAAAAGCAAATCCGGTGATCACGCTGTATTAATTGTGACGGCGGGAGATACGAAGATTGACAACAGTAAGTTTAAGGGCTTTTTTGGTATGAAGGCTAAGATGCTGGCACCGGAAGAGGTGGAAGATCTGGTAGGTCATGCCATAGGGGGTGTCTGTCCTTTTGCAGTGCCCCAGTCCGCTCAGATCTATCTGGATGAATCCTTAAAAAGGTTTGATACCGTCTTCCCGGCGTGTGGCAGCAGCAACAGTGCCATTGAGCTTACCTGCTCCCAGCTGGAGGAATATGCAAAGGCAAAAGAATGGGTTGACGTATGTAAGGGATGGGAATAAGATTTTGGTGAGGCACAGCCGTTGTTAACTTTATGTAATGAAAGGTTGACAATGTCTGTGCCTTCGTTTATAATCGTATTGTCAACAAAATTTACATATTAGTTTACAATGAAAGGAACCTTATGAACAAGAAAAATAATATAAAAACACAATCAGTCGTTTTCGTGGGCATGTTTGCTGCCATTTTGGCTGTATTATCCCAGATATCAATCCCCATGCCATCAGGTGTGCCGGTAACAATGCAGACATTTGCAGTGGCTTTGACCGGGTGCGTACTGGGATGGAAAAGAGGAACCATGGCAACGGTAATCTATATTGTACTTGGAGGCGTAGGTGTCCCTGTATTTTCCGGATTGGCTGGGGGACCTGGGATCCTATTCGGCAAAACCGGTGGATTTATCTTTGGATTTATTTTCCTGGCACTTTTGTGCGGGCTGGCTGCAGGCATAAAAAAGCGTGTACTTGGCGGCTTACTTGCCGCTTGTGGATTGCTGATCTGCCATATCTTAGGCATCCTGCAATTTATGCTGCTGATGAATATGTCATTTTGGTCATCTGCCGTACTGGTTTCCGTTCCGTATCTGATTAAAGACATAATATCCATAGTGCTTGCCTTTGTTGTGGGGGCAATACTGCAAAAATCCTTAAGTGCGGCTAATATTTTAGCCCGTGTTTAAAATAGCTTTTTAACACTCTGTGTTATCCACTGCTAAAGCGGATTCATTTCACGTACCGATTTCCGTTCAATAAAGCTTGTGTCGATCATTTTTAATACGGGGAAATTTGTCTCACATCCATTGATCCGTTTTAGAAGAAGTTTTGCTGCCTGCTTGCCCATTTCCTGGAGGTTTTGCACAATTGCCGTAATGGGCGGCTCAAAAGCTGAGAAAATTTCATCGTCGTCAAAGGTCAGGATAGACAGGTCATTGGGAATGGTGATACCAAGAGTATTCAATTCCATAATGACACCCAGTGTGGATATATAGCCCAGAATCAATATGGCGGTAGGGCGGGGAGACTGCTCCATCATACGGCGAAACTGCACGGCACCGGAATGGGGTGAAAAGTCACCGCCCATAACAATGCGGCAGGGAAAGGGAATATGGTGTTTGTCACAGGCATCGTAAAAACCCTGTATGCGCTCGCTGATCGTATAACTGTCCATGATTCCTCCAATTACACCCAGGCAGCAGTGCCCTTTTGCAATAAGGTATTCGGTTGCCTCATAAGCACTTTTGCGGTTGGTAGAAGTGACGGAATCACCAGGTGGATCTGCCACAACCTGGTCCAGATATACCAGAGGTATGTGGTTTTGGGCGATGGACTGGATCAAATGCAAATGTGCAACATTTTCTGGAATTAAAATGACACCGTCTACTTGATTGCTCAGTAATAGGCGGATTACGTCAGCATTTTCATCTGCTTTGGGATCATAAGAGCTGACGATGGTGGAATAGTTGTATTTTTGCACATATTCTTCAATGTAAGAACAAAGAGTACCCCAAAAATAATCCCCGATTACGGGAATCAGAATACAGATGGTGTTGGTTTTTCGTGCACGCAGCATTTGTGCAGTTTTATTAGGCGTATAGCCTAATTTTTTTATGCTTTTTTCTATTTTTTCCCGGTTCTCGGGTATGATATTTTTCCCATTCAGATATTTTGAAATAGTAGACAGGGATAGGCTGGTGTCTTTGGCTATATCCTTGATCGTACAACTCATTTTACAAACCTCCTTTGTTTTTTGATTCGTGGAATTGAATAATATTATATCATAATTATAAATAAAATCAATAATTATAGTCAATTATACGAAACGTTTCGCTATAATTAAAATATAAATGTTGGTATAAATACGAATTAAAGAAAAAATAATGTAAAAAATAACCAAAAATATATTGACATAATGAATAAATAATATTATTATGTAATTACAAAAACGAAACGTTTCGCTCAAGAACATATTAACCTGGTTTTAAAAAGTGAGAGGAGAAACAAAATGAAAAGAAGATTATTAGCATGTTTGTTAACAGGAACGATGGTTTTATCACTTGCCGCTTGTGGGAACAGTCAGGGTTCGGGAACCACAGAAAACAAAGAAACATCTACTCAGGCTGCTGCCAAGGATACGGCAGCATCCAATGATACGGAATCGAAAGACACGGAGATGAAAGATACCGCAGCAAAAGAAGATGCTAAGAGTGGTGATGAAATTACTTTAACAGTTGCTACGCGCTATGGAGCGGATGTACCGGATGAGGAATTTTACCGTCAAAAAGTCCAGGAATTCAGTGACATGGATAATGGGATCAAGGTAGTTATGGATAATATCCCTACCGAATCAGATTATCTGGATAAGCTTAGAACTTCTTTTGCAAATGGAGATACACCCAATGTATTTATTGAATACGGAGGATCCAGAACCTTAGATTATCTGGAATCTGACGCACTGGTTAATATGCAGCCATACTTTGACGAGGACAAAGAGTGGTATGACAGTTTCTATCCTACCATGTTTAAAGATCTGGATTATACGGATAAGGGATACGAAGGCATCTGGGGTGTTCCTTTTAAATCTTATGTAGTGTCCTTGTATTATAATAAAGAAATTTTTGAAGCACAGGGATTAACGCCTCCACAGAGCTGGGATGATTTGATGAGTGTGTGTGAAAAACTGAAAACAGCAGGCATCCGGCCATTCCAGGCAGGTGAAAAGGATGTCTTCCGCCTGGGACATTTCCACAATAATATCGTAATCAAATCCCTGGGAGCAGATGCTGCTAAAAAGCTGGCAGACAGATCATTGGCATACGACAGTCCCGAAATGTTAAAAACCTATCAACTGATTTCTGACATGGTAGAAAAGGGATATCTTGGAGATGATATTTTAAATACAGATTACAATACGGAAAAATCCACCTTTGCCGCTGGAGAATGTGCAATGAGATGGGACGGTTCCTGGTATGGTTCCGAAATCTTTGGTACAGATATCTATGATAAGACTGGCGTGGTACCATTCCCGTACATAGATGAAAAATACAAAGACGATGCCCAGGGCGGCGCTTCTGATATGTGGTTTGTGTCTAAACTGAATAAATCGGAGGAAGAGATTCAGGCATCCGTAGAATTTGTGAAATTTATGACATCCCAGGATTACTTTGCAGGTAATAATGAAGCAGCAGCAGTTCTGTATCCTGCAAAATTTACTGCTACGGCAAATACGCCTGCAAATCCGCTGCTGGATGAGGTACAGAAAATTGTAGGTAATTATAAAAATATGTGTACGGATATTCAAAATTCTGACCCGGAATCCCATATGCTGGATACCGTTCGTAACGCACTTCAGGGACTGGCAATGGGTAATACCCCGGAACAATGCGGAAAAGAAATTGTAGACAATATAGAAAATTATCAGTAAACAGGTAAATAGATAGCTGCCCGTAAGCAAAGAAGTATATGATTCAAATGTTTGCGGGCGGCTTGATTTTAAAGAGAAAGGAGAGGGATTCGTGACGCAGAAAAAAAAGAAAATAAAAGATCGGATTATCATAACCATTTTCCTGCTTCCGGCACTGATCATTTTTTTCAGTCTGATCGTTTATCCGGTCTGCAATACGATCTATTTATCTTTTGTAAGCTGGAAAGGGATCTGGGGAGCACCTAAGAAATTTGTGGGCCTGTCAAATTTTGTAAAAGTTCTGGGCAGCCAAAGCTTCTGGAACGCAATGCTGAATTCATTTTATTTTATTATTGGCGGTTTCGTGGTTTTAATGCCGTTATCTTTTGGACTGGCATTGTTGATTACGTCTAAACTAAGGGCTACAAAATTAATGAAGACAGCATTCTTTATGCCGGTAATGCTTTCTACTACAGCAGTTGCCCTGATGTGGGTATACATATTGAATCCATCTTATGGTGCATTAAATGAGATACTGCGTTTCCTGGGACTTGAATCCTGGTGCCGTGAATGGCTGTCCACTCCTACTTTAAATATATGGAGTGTTGTACTGGTAAATGAATGGATGTATGCGGGTTACAATATGCTGATTTTTGCGGCGGGGCTGGTCTCTATCCCCCAGTCACTCTATGAAGCTGCGGAACTGGATGGCTGTACAGGATGGAAAAAGATTCTTCACATCTCCATTCCACTATCCAAAGAATCCTTTAAGATATTTTCAGTCCTTTGTATTACCGGATGTTTGAAAGCATTTGACCTTATTTGGGCTATGACCAAGGGCGGACCAAACCATTCTTCTGAAACTCCGGCTACTTTACTTTATAATCAGGCATTTACGTTTAAATTTTTCGGCAACAGCAGTGCCATCGGTGTCATACTTTTGATTCTGGGTGTTGTGCTGAGTCTGCTGGTTAACAGGGCATTTAAAAAAGAAGATTAGGAGGAAGATAATGAAAAGAAAAGTCGGTAAATTGATCATTTATTTATTTGCAGTTTTCTGGGCAGTCATGACGATCTTTCCTCTGATCATCACCTTTCTGTCATCTGTAAAAGACAATCAGGGAATCAATCTAGGGATGTTTAAGCTTCCTGAAAAATGGCTGTGGTCCAATTATGCTGCTGCATTCTCCAGTGCAAATATCGGGAAAGCAGTAGTAAATTCAATTTTTTTTGGAGTTACATCAACTTTGATTGTAACCGTGGTAGGCATGCTGGCGGCATACGTACTGTCCAGAAAAAAATTTAAGTTAAGAATAGCGGTATACAGTCTGTTTATTGTAGGAGTTATGGTACCGGTGCATTGTACTATCATACCCATTTCCAGTCTGGCTACCGGTATTGGGGGAAAGAATTCTTACTGGTTTATCATTCTGGTATATGTGGCATTTAACCTCTCACAGGCGATATTTCTGTTTACGGGATATCTGGACGGGGTGGATAAGGAACTGGATGAAGCGGCAATTATTGATGGCTGCAGTGATTTTCAATTGTTGTTCCGGGTACTGACACCTGTGTCGGTACCGATTATTTCCACAGAGGCAATTCTGGCATTTATATATGGATATGGAGAATTAATATTTGCCATGGTTTTATTGACGGATCAAAGTAAGTATACCGTATCCAGAGCCATGCTTGCGTTTTCCGGCGGTTACCAGCAGCAGTTAGGTCCGATTTTTGCCTGTATTATTGTTGCGGTTCTGCCAATGATTATCATTTATATTTTATTCCATGAAAAAGTACAGGAAGGGATGCTGACCGGAGCGGTCAAAGGCTGACAGGAGGTTATATATGGAAGAATTAAGATTTCGCCAGATCCATATGGATTTTCACACCAGTGAAAAGATAATGGGGGTGGGAGCCGCATTTGATGCGGAAAAATTTGCAGATACACTGGCTGAGGCAAGGGTAAACTCGGTTACCTGTTTCTCCAGATGCCATCATGGTATGCTGTATTATGATTCGGGCAGATTTCCGGAACTGGTGCATCCCGGTCTGGTAAATAAAGATTTGTTAATCCAGCAGATTGATGCCTGCCACAAAAGAGGCATAAAGGTACCCGTTTATACTACGGTACAGTGGGATTATTACTCCGGGATGAACCATCCGGACTGGGTATGCTTAAATGCAGATGGAAGCCTGAAGGATTTTTGCCAGGATGATAAGCCTGCAAATGTATATGAAGCCGGGTTTTACAGAACCCTGTGTGTCAATTCGCCCTACAGACAGTTTTTAAAAGAACAGATTCTGGATGTATTTGAGGTTTTGACACCGGAGAGGATTGACGGATTATTCCTGGATATCGTGAATCCTGTTGACTGTTCCTGCAGGCATTGTGCAGCGAAGATGGAGGCAGAAGGTTACCGCCCTGACAAAAAGGAAGACCGGATGCTGTTTGCCAGAAAGACCATGCAGGATTTTAAAGAAGATATGACTGCTTATATCAGAAGCCTGAAATCGGATGTTACCATCTTCTATAACGCAGGGCATATTAATGCGGTTTCGGTAGATGCCAGGGATGCCTATACACATTGGGAATTGGAATCCCTTCCCAGCGGACAATGGGGCTATTCCCATTTTATGAATACGGTGCGTTTTGCCAGAACTACGGGCATGGATTATCTGGCGCACACAGGAAAATTCCATACGGAATGGGGCGATTTCCACTCCTTTAAGAATAAGGAAGCATTGGAATATGAATGTTTCCGGATGCTGGCATATAATTCAAAGTGCCTAATCGGAGATCAGCTGGATCCGGATGGGAAAATGTCAGAGGCGGTGTATGATCTGATCGGCAGTGTGTATCGTGAAGTGGAAAAGAAGGAGCCCTGGTGTAAAAAAGCAAAAGCTGTGACCGACATTGCGGTATTTACAAGTGAGTGTCTGAAGGAGCATACAGGACCGGGAGGATCTGTTCCCGATGAGGTAAATGGGGCATGTATCATGCTGGATGAGCTGGGGTATCAGTTGGATATTGTGGATGACCGCTCGGAGCTTGCAGGGTATAAAGTACTGATTTTACCGGATACCATACTATGCAATACCGGGCTGTCAGAAAAAATAAAAGGATTTATTGCAAATGGGGGCAAGGTCATAGCCAGTTACAAATCGGGGCTTTCCTTCTCAGAGGAAGAGTTTGCCATTGAAGAATTAGGCGTACATTATCTGGGAGAGACATCTTTATGCCCGGACTTCATCATGCCAACTGAACAGATAGGCAAGGCGCTCCCTAAGACGGAACACGTCATGTACTACAAGGGGGCCCAGGTGGAAGCAGTAGCAGGAACCGTACTGGCAGAAACCTGCATTCCATATTTTAACAGAACCTGGGAGCATTTTTGTTCCCACCGGCATACACCCTCTTCCCATAAGAAAGGCTCCCCGGCGGTAGTTCAGACCGAATCCTGCATTTATATGATGCATCCCGTCTTTACTACCTATTATAAGAAGCATCCCAGATGGTGCAAAGAAATTGTAAAAGATATCTTAGAGCTGGTACTTAAAAATCCCCTGTTAAAACATAGCGGGCCGACCTCTTTACTCAGCGCAGTGAATATTCAGGAACAAGAGAACCGGTATGTGCTCCACGGACTTCATTATATACCGCTAAAAGTTTCGGAAGAACTATTCACAATCGAAGATATCATTCCGTTATATCAGATCCGGTACTCCTTAAATTTGCCGGAAGACATCAAATCGGTACGCCTTGTGCCGGAAGGAACTGAGCTTAAATTTCACAACAGGGAGGGCAGAACAGAATTTACGGTTCCGGAAATAAAAGGCCATTGTATGATAGAGCTTCAGTATTAAGCGGGCACACCTGTGTAATTCACTTTATAGTTGTTGGTTCAGATAGACTGTGATAATATTATGGTTAAACAGATGTCTGGACAGAGTCCTTTTGAGACTTTCAAAATATATAAAGAAAATTACATGTGGGTGAGAACGATGGCAGTAACAATTAAAGATGTAGCAAGAGAAACAAATTTAGCGATTTCAACGATTTCCAAATATATGAACGGAGGAAATGTAAAACCCCGGAACAGGGTGGTTATAGAAGCAGCAATCCAAAAGCTGGGGTATCAGCCGAACAACGCAGCCAGGGGCTTAAGAAGTGCCAAGACCTATACCGTGGGGATTGCAATCGATTCCCTGGAAAGCCAGTTCCTTGCAAAAATTACGGCACATATAGAAAAGATTTTAAAAGAAAAGGGGTATTCTCTGCTGCTTTGCTGCCACAGAGGAAATGCTCAGGAAGCACAGCGGGCAGTTAAATTTCTCACGGATAAACAAGTGGATGGAATCATTTTCAGTTATGCAATGCACAGTGAAGTGGATTTTTTTGTTTCAGCCAGAGAACGGAAGATCCCGGTTGTGCTGGCGGATTGCTTAAGTCAGCACACGCCCTGCGACAGCGTTATGTCCAATTCAGCTGCGGGCACTTACGCAGCGGTAGAATACTTAATTGGACAGGGTCACCGGCAGATCGCCATTTTATCCGGAACCAGTGAGAAGATACCGGAACGGTTTACAGCCAAAGACCGGATGAAAGGTTTTCTGCGGGCAATGGAGGATTATGACATCCCCGTGCCGAAGGAATACATCGAAAAAGGTGATTTTACTTTTGAATCCGGATATAAATGCATGCAGAAAATCTGGAAGCTGAAGAAAAGGCCTACGGCTGTATTTGTTTCCAATTATAATATGTGCCTGGGTGCCATGACGGCGGTGCACAATCTGAATATTGAAATTCCACGTGATTTGTCACTGGTTACGTTTGATGACATGGAGTTTTCCATTATGTCACGTCCCAGTCTTACTTCAGTCAGGCAGCCCATAGAAATGATTGCCCGCAAGTGCGTGGAATTAGTATTAAAGAGAATGGAAGGGGATTATACGGATTTCCCTAAGAATTTAAAGCTTCCCACCACATTTAAGGAGAGGGAGTCGGTTTTGAAAATTATTTCATAAAGGAGAATTTGAAAATGAAAGATACAAAACAGCAATGGTTTAAAGATGCGAAATTTGGATTGTTTATCCATTGGGGATTATATGCTGTTTTAGCCGGTGAATACGAAGGAAAGAAGACAGACCGAATTGCAGAATGGATTATGAATCATCTGGATATACCGGTCAGTGAGTATGAAAAGCTGGCAAAACAATTCAATCCGGTAAATTTTAATGCAGAGGAAATTGTAAAAAAGGCAAAGAGCTGGGGCATGAAGTATATTGTATTTACATCCAAACATCATGAAGGGTTTGCCATGTATGACTCCAAATGCAGTGATTACAATATCGTAAAGGCAACGCCTTACAAAAAAGATATTTTAAGAGAGCTAAAAGATGCATGTGACAAATATGATATGAAGCTTGGTCTGTATTATTCTCAGGCGCAGGACTGGCATGATCCCAATGGTTTGATGTATTTAAAGGATAATTCCCATAAAGATTACCAGCACTATCTGGATACTAAGGTAAAACCACAGCTTACGGAAATACTAACCGGTTACGGGGATATTGCACTGATCTGGTTTGATACCCCCATGGAGACCACGCCGGAACAGAGTAAATCCCTGGTGGATTTAGTAAAATCCATACAGCCAAATTGTATTGTCAGCGGCAGAATTGGTAATGAACTGGGTGAATACATGACCACAGGTGATAATTTTATACCCAGGCTGCCGTATGAGGGCGACTGGGAGCTGCCGGCTACATTAAACGATACCTGGGGATTTAACAAGGATGACCATAACTGGAAGAACCCGGATGACATTATCCGTCTGCTGCTGAAAGTAACCAGCAGGGGAGGCAATTACCTTTTGAATATCGGTCCCGATGCAACCGGGCATGTTCCGGATGAAAGTATCGCGATCCTGGACGAAGTTGGAAAATATGTTCAGGATAATGCGGACAGTATCTTTGAAACCAGAAGAGTGGACTTCTATGCTTACGAATTAGAGTGGGCGCAGTTTACACAGAAGGATTATAAGTTATTTGTACATGTCCTGGAGCCCAGGCGCCGTATTGAATTGCTGAATGTGGGCAATAAAGTAAAAAGCGCATATTTGGTTAGGGACGGCAGGGAGCTGGAATACGATTGCTCCGTTACCTGTGAAGGGGCCGGCATGATTGAAGTAGAAGTTCCCGAAGAATTATGGGAGGAGAAAAATTACTG
>NZ_JAWYAJ010000316.1:0-4331 GCF_034124845.1 Robinsoniella sp. | reverse complement strand
ACTCGATTTTCTACAGTAGCGGGAGAACGAGGAGCTGCAGACTGTGAACGTGATATTCGAGGTGTTGCCACAAAGTTCTATACCGAAGAAGGCAACTGGGATCTGGTTGGGAATAATACGCCTACCTTTTTTATCAGAGATGTACATAATTTCGCTGACTTGAACCGTGCGGTCAAAAGAGATCCGCGGACCGGGCGCCGCTCTGCTCAAAACAACTGGGATTTCTGGACTCTTCTTCCAGAATGCTTTCACCAGATAACAATAGTTATGAGTGACCGGGGAATTCCGGCGTCTTTCCGTAATATGCATTTTTTTGGAGAGCATACTTTTTCTCTATACAATGATAAAAATGAACGTGTTTGGTGTAAATTTCATTTTAAAACCCAGCAGGGGATAAAGAATTTTTCCAATGAAGAAGCGGCTAAAGTCAATAGTGTGGACAGAGAATATCACGGGAAAGACTTGTATGATGCGATTGAAGAAGGGAATTTTCCAAAATGGACGATGTATGTCCAGATTATGACAGAAGAACAGGCTGCAAACCATTATGAAAATCCATTTGATATCACGAAAATCTGGAGACATGGAGAATACCCTCTGATTGAAGTAGGGGAACTGGAATTAAACCGAAATGCTGATAATTACTTTGCAGAGGTGGAGCAGGCTGCATTTGCTCCTGCACATGTAGTGCCGGGGATTGGATTTAGCCCTGACCGATTTTTACAGGGAAGACTGTTTGCCTATGGTGATGCACAGCGCTACAGGCTGGGTGTAAACCATAATCATATCCCCGTAAACCGGGCAAAGGTAGAGGTAAATGAGTATCATAGAGACGGAGCCATGCGTACAGATGGCAATTATGGTGGGACCCCTGCCTATACGTCAAATAGTGCCGGAGCATGGACTGCCCAGCCTGAGGTTATGGAACCTGAGCTTTCACTGGAAGGTGCTATGTATCGCTACGATCCTAAGGATGATCCAACGGACGACTGTTTCCGCGCAGGTGGGGACTTATGGCGTGTTCTCACAGAAGAGAAGAAGCAGATACTGATACAAAATACAGCAGACGATATGGCGAGTGTTTCACCTAATGTTAAGTATCGTCATGCAGTTCACTGTTACCTGGCAGATCCGGAGTATGGAGAGCGTTTTACCAAAGCGGCAGGTTTATCCATGGACAAAGTGAAAGAGCTTGCAAAATTGGATAATAACAGCTTGATCCAGGCTACGATTTCCTCTGTTTCGGAGTAACCTATAATTCGATAGAATAATTTGTCACTGAATTAGTGGAATTTTAATTGGACAGAAGAGAACAGTAAAAATAGTTAAGTAGACTGTCAGAAGAGGGGACGTCATTAAGGCCGCACAATTACGAAAAGCATCTATTTCGTGGTGTGCGGCTTTTCTGGCTGTTTCGGGATATTTTTTTCTTTTTATAGCCTGTAGTTCTGCCATAAAGAACCCTGTATGTTAATAATGAACAAATCAAAAAGACAAAGTTTGCGTATTTCAGACAATTGTCATATCCGGATGTTTGTGCTATGATAAAGTCATAGTAATTATTAAGAACCATGTTCTATAAAAGAGAACGAGCAAGGGGTGAGTTTATGGAAACTGAAGTAAAAGTGAAGAGTCTCCAAAAGGCAATTGAAGTTTTAAACTGCTTTACCAGGAAGCCCAATCTGGGAGTGACAGAAATCAGTGAGCAGCTGGGCCTGTACAAAAGCAATGTACATAATATTCTGAATACCTATAAGGCTATGGGATATTTAGAACAGGATGAGGAGACCGGAAAGTACAGATTGGGTATAGGCATATTCGACCTGAGCCGGGCGCTGGGTGACCGGTTTACACTGACAAAGATTGCTATGCCATACATGCAGGAGCTGGCAAACATCACGAATAAGAATGTCTATCTGGCAGTCCCAAGAGTGGATGAAGTATTGTATCTGGATGCCACCTATCCGGCAGATGCTACCTACCTGATGCGCTCACTGCTGGGGGAGAGGGCTAAGATGTATTGTACAGGTTTAGGGAAAGCAATGTTATCCGGTATGAATCATGAGCAGATAGAGGCTTGCATATCAGCAGATATGCGGCCATATACGGAAAATACCATTACAGACAGGGAACAATTGCTGGATGAGCTGCAGCTTACGAAGGTCCGGGGATATGCAGTCGACAACATGGAGCATGAATTTGGAATAAAATGTGTTGCGCTTCCCATCTTCGATAACCGGAGGCAGGTAGTGGCAGCTATTAGTGTAAGCGGGGCATCGGTACAATTCACAGATGAAAAAATAGTAGAGATAGCAGAACTGATTAAGAAATACGTAAAGCTCATTGAAAGCAGGATTTAAGATGAGAACTTAGATACATAGATATCTAAGTTTTCCTTAAATAATATAAAGAGAACATTGTTCTGTATTATAGAACAAAAGGAGGAGAAGGGAATGGTAAAACAATTTCCAGGAGGGGTCTGGCCGGTTATGCTGACTCCTTTCACAGAAGAAAACGAAGTGGATTATGAAGCATTGGGGAGTCTGGTGGAGTGGTACATAGAAAAAGGGGTTTCCGGATTGTTCGCGGTATGCCAGTCAAGTGAAATGTTTCAGCTTACACTAAAGGAGCGGATCGCGGTTGCAAAAGCCGTGGTAAAAGCCTCCAATGGCAGAATCCCGGTTATCGCATCCGGACATATTTCAGAATCCCTGGAGGATCAGGCAGCAGAAATTACGGATATGGCTGAAACGGGAGTAGATGCTGTTATCCTCATTACCAACAGGCTCGCCAGGGAAGAGGAGGAAGATGACATTTGGCAGAAGAACTGTGAACTGCTTCTGGCAAAGATTCCAGAGGATATCCCATTGGGTTTCTATGAATGTCCGTATCCTTACAAACGCCTTTTGTCAGAAAAAAATATCCGCTGGTGCCTGGAGACGAAGCGCTTTTACTTTTTGAAAGATACCTGCTGTGATATCCGTCAGATTGAGAAAAAACTATCCTGTCTGAAAGGAAGTAAACTAAAGCTGTATAATGCCAATACGTCAACGCTTCTGGAATCCCTGCAGATTGGTGCAGCAGGCTACAGCGGGGTAATGGCCAACTTCCATCCGGAGCTTTACGTATGGTTGTGCAGACACTTTACGGAACAGAAAGCAAAGGAGCTGTCAGACCAGCTTTCCCTCATGTCCCTTATTGAACGCCAGTATTATCCGGTAAATGCAAAGTATTATCTGTCAGATGAAGAAAAACTACCGATTCGGACGATTTGCAGGGTACAGGATGAGGAAGGCTTGACAGAAACTTTTAAAAAGGAAGTAGATATGCTTTCCCGTGTGTCCGATGAACTGGCAGAAGCTTATCAGGTGAGGAGGTAGCAGTATGGAAGGAAAGACAGCAAAAAAAAGACGAGTAGGGGAAGAAAAACTCCTGGCTGTTATTTTTCTGGCACCGGCAGTTATTTTAATTCTTGGCATGACGGTTCTGCCTATTATCATTGCCATCAATACGAGTCTTCACAACACTGAATATGCAGAGGTAAAGGAATTTGTGGGTTTGAAATATTACATAGAGATTCTTGGGTCATCGAAAGGATGGAACAGCATCTTTAATTCCATTACCTATGTATTGATGTCTCTGGTCCTGGTAATTCCCCTGGGGGTAGTGAGTGCAGTGCTGCTGAACCGCAAGATGAAGGGGCGCACGGCAATCCGGACACTGATTATCATTCCCTGGGTACTTTCCCAGACCGTGACGGCTTTATTGTTCAAATGGCTTTTAAACAGCAATTATGGACCGGTCAGCTATATGGTATATGTGCTTACGGGGCAGAAAGTGGATTTCTTTAATACTCCCATGGCAGCAAAGCTGACAGTTGTAATGGCAAATGTATGGAACTCTTTTCCCATTGTACTGATCTTGATTTTGGCTGCATTACAGTCCATATCCAGAGATGTATATGAAGCGGCTGAGGTAGACGGCGCAACAAAGCTGCAGACATTTTTTAAGATTACGCTTCCTCTTTTGAAGCCGACCATTTTGACTTCTGTAGTCTTACAGAGCATGGAGTATTTCAATATGGTTACGTTAATTTATACACTGACATCAGGAGGTCCTTTTGATGCGACACAAACAGTCAGTGTCCTGGCATTTAAGGAAGGGTTTGATTACTGGCACCTGGGCTATGGATCTGCAAGCAGTATTGTGATTCTTCTTTTAAATATGGCATTTAGTATCATCTACATGGGGATATTGAACAAAAAAGAAGATTAGGTAGGTAATTGCGAAACAAGTTCGCAATCTTGATTCCAAACAGGGTAGAATTGCTG
>NZ_JAWYAJ010000315.1:0-4550 GCF_034124845.1 Robinsoniella sp. | reverse complement strand
ATTTGTTTTGGGCGAATTATCCATTGTTTGTCAGTCCTCCTCTTACTTTAAGGCAATTTTCTTTGCAGCGCAAGAGGGGGTAAATATATTTTGAAAAATATATGATAATGTCTTACGGCAAGTATAACAATGCCTTATTTAATTAATTGTCAGTTGGAAATGATCTGGCTGAACAGCCAGTATTAGAATGTTTTCATACAAATATCATATCACAATAATATACTGAGCGCAACATATTTTTTTATTAGGTTACTAATTAATTTATAGTCAATTTATATCGCACATTTTTTATGCTACAAATAAGAGCAGTATTTTTATATATGATACCAAATAATGCCAGTAGACATCTTACATTTAAAAGTTTTTGAAAGTTCCATTTATTGCATCTGATATGATAGTATGATAAACTTATTACAATTTAATGGAAAACGCGATAAAATAATATGATATATTATTGTAATCATAAAATTATGAAAGGAGTTCATATCTATGAGAAAACCAAGTGAATATGCATCCTGTCAGACTCAAAATGCCTGGGTGGATTTTTCCAAAAGGCTGGAAGCAGTATCCCGCGGCAGCTATTGCGGTGATATCAATGAATATATGGATTTTTGCAGAAAAGATCTTTTGGAGACTACAAGGGCAGATGCTGACCGATATTATGAGAATCTGCTGTCTAAAGTGAGAAATGCAAAAATGAAAGCGACGACAATGGGGAAAAAAATCCGGGAGATTCATAAATTCTCGGAGTATATTACCCATGAAAAGACTAAATATCAGGCGCCTGGTGCTTTTGATGATTTTTTTTATGAATATTTAATCAGGCTGGTTTCTGCAGATCAGCTGGTCAGCCCTGTTCCAGTGGAACATTTGGATGCACTTTTAAAAGCAGCAGAGTGCAATACTATGTACTATACCATGTTGGTTTTATTCGGCCGCATGGGCCTTTCTTCTACGGAGGTCTGCGCTTTAAAACCCAATGACCTTGTGGCTGACCCCAATGGTGTATTTATGATATTAAGGGAAAGTGATGAAATGCGATTTGTGCCGGAAGATGTAGCTGCCGTTCTGGAACATTATTTAAGTGTTCGAAAGGACTGTGAATATCTTTTTTATAACCGTTCACAGAATAAATTAAATGTACAGTACTGCCATTTAATGATGAAAAAGCTCACGGAGGAAGCGGGGGTACCGGGATACAGTGCCAGGGATCTTAGAAATACCTGCGGCAGTATTATGTTTGCATATGGTGCCAAGCCGGAGCAGGTTGCAAACCAGCTTGGCATCACCCAGATGCATATAAAGCGCTATGACAATGTGGTATATTCTGACAATCTCAGTAAGGCGGCAAACGATCTTGTAAAAATCAAGATTGAACCGCCCAAAACTTGAAACAGCAGATATCAATTTTCAAACAGACTAAAGTGTAACATCCTTTGTATAGTCAATCTCATTAAACCGAAATCCGAACATATGATAAAAATCGTCCCAGTAACCGGTCATGTCCGCAAATTGGTTTATATTATCAGAATTAACCTGTTCCCAATATTCCATTACCTGGGATTGAACATCTTCCTTCATTTCATAATCATCCAGACGGATGCGGCCTTCATTGTCAACGATGGGGCAGCCTTGATTCAATTTTTCACGGAACAGCCGGTTGATTTGTTCAATGCATCCTTCATGCAGGTTCTTGTCCTTCATTACCTTGTAAAGTATTGCCATGTACAGCGGCACAATAGGGATGGCAGAACTTGCCTGGGTGACAAGGGCTTTGTTGACGGATATACAGGCATGTATTCCTTTGTCCGCGAATTGCTTGTTAATCTGAAGTGAAGTGTCATAAAGGTGTTTCTTTGCGATGCCGATGGTTCCATTATAGTATACGGGATAGGTCAGCTTTGGACCTATGTAAGAATATGCAATTGTCCGTGCATTTTGTTCCAGAACATCAGCATCAGAAAGTGCCTTTATCCAGTCCATCCAGTCTTCGCCGCCCATAACTTTAACGGTTGCCGTAACTTCTTCTTTCGATGCAGGATGAATTGTGGCTTCAGATATAGTATTATCTTTCAGATTCAAAGATTTATTTGTAAAATCCTGTTCTACGGTTTTCAGGGTGGAAGTGTAAACAGTACCGTCAGCTGTGGTTCTTCGCGGAGCTGCTAGACTGTAAACAACCATATCAATTTTACCCAGATCCTTTTTAATCATATCAATGGTTTCCAGCTTAATTTTTTCGGAAAATGCATCCCCATTAATAGTTTTCGCATAATATCCATCAGCCTGTGCGATTTCTTCAAAAGCTTTTGTATTATACCAGCCAGGTGTAGCGGTTCTGCGGGGCGGAGTGGCAGGCTTTTCAAACATAATGCCAAGGGTCGAAGCATTGCTTCCATAAGCAGCGGTGATCCGGGATGCCAGACCATAACCTGTGGAAGATCCAATGATCAGGACTTTTTTTGGCCCAGTTGTACTTCCAAGTTTTTTCGTATATTCTATTTGTTTCATTACATTTTCACGGCAGCCGTCCGGATGAGCGGTAGTGCAGATAAATTCTCTAACTTTAGGTTCAATTATCAATTCAGTTCCCTCCTTATAATAGATACTTTGAATATCAAAACAAATTCTACCATATTCTAAGGGAAAAGCCAATACATATTTGCATATGGAATCCCAAGGAATATAAATGATAGAAGTTAAATACTCTTAAATATGATAGTATGAAATTACAAATCATATTTAAAGAGTCCGCTCCGCGGAAATTATCAGGGGATGGGAAGCCGGTAACCCCCACTGCATTTCCTGTTGACAAATCCCCCTCACCGACCTACTATATTTTTATCATTCCTGCCATAATTGACTGCATGTTGGTATCCCATATTTGCACGTTAGTACCAGCACTATTGCCAAAGGCTAAAAATACCTTATACTGGAGGAAATAATGAAAATAAAATTTGAAGAGGATTTGTCCCGGGAAGATATAGAGGTTCTCGTAAAATATGCCAGATGGAATTCCACGGTCAGGCGGATTGCCGCCTTTATGGAGTCAGTTGATAAAACAGTAAAATGTACTTCTGATGCAAGTGAATTGTGGGTGAATGCAGGTGATATCTATTACATAGAGAGTGTGGATAAAAAAACATTTGTATATTGCCATGATTCTGTGTACCGCTCAGAATTACGCTTGTATCAGTTGATGGAAGAGCTGGGAAATGCAGGATTTGTCCAGGTAAGCAAAGCCTGCATTATTAATCTGCAGGTGCTGACTGGAATTCGACCGCTGCTGAACAGCAGAATGGAAGCTACTTTAACCAATGGTGAAAAGATTAATATTACCCGTAAATATGTGGCTTCCATACGGGAAAAATTACAGGAGAGGTGACAGCAAATGAAAAGTATAATGAAAAATTGTCTTGCAACTACGGGACTTTCACTGGTACTGCTGGCATTTGTTGCAACACTCTACCATGCACGTTTTTTATTTATTGTAAGTGTATACCAGACATTGCTTGCGAATATGATCATTCATCTGGGTCTTGTCTTATTACAGCGATTTGAAAGCCGGTATTTTATGGTAGAAATCGCAGTGGAAATCGGTTATGTGCTGGTTGTTTTGATTTTATCGGGGTATTTTTTTGGCTGGTACAGCAGTACACCCCTTTGGGTATTGATATTTTTGGGAATTGCAGTATATGCGATCGGATGCTTTATCGGTATGTTCCGAATGCGTACAGATGTGGATTATATTAATCATCAATTAGATCTCCGAAAGAACAGAATAAATGATAAATAAATTATAGAAGCTTTTAAATAGAAATATATGAAATATAGTAATCTTAATTTTAAATATAGAAAGAGGCAGGGTATGTCATTCATATTAAAGGCAGACAGTATTACGAAAACATTTGCTAAGGAAAAGGTGATAAATGGAATTACACTGGAGATAGAAGAGAACACCTTCAGCGTTTTGCTTGGACCCAGCGGATCCGGAAAATCTACCCTGCTGAATATACTTTCCGGGCTTCTGACACCTTCTTCTGGAACAGTAAGCCACAGAGGGAAAGATATCACGGCACTGTCGGAAGAAAAGCTTGCGGAATGGAAGCGGTCATTTACAGGAAATATTTTTCAAAATTATCTTCTGCTTAACAACCTGAATGTTCGGGAAAATATCGAGATAGGGATCAATAAGGGGAGGGATGCATTGGATTTTCGCCAATTGACTGAGATTTTGGAAATAGATCATCTACTGGATAAGTTTCCTGCCCACTTATCCGGAGGACAGCAGCAGCGTGTTGCCATCGCCAGGGCAGTGATTAAGAAACCTGATATACTTTTTTGCGATGAAGCAACCGGATCTCTGGATGAAGCCAATAGCAAAAAGGTAGTATCTCTTCTGCGAAGTCTGCAGAGAGCATTTGGAATAACGGTGTTATTTGTAACCCATAATATGCAGATTGCAGAAACTGCAGACCGCATCATAACGATCAAAGATGGGCGGATATATAAGGACCGGCATCCGAAAGATCCGATTCAACCGGAAGAAA
>NZ_JAWYAJ010000314.1:0-3224 GCF_034124845.1 Robinsoniella sp. | reverse complement strand
ATAACGGATGAGAAAAGATCTCTGGTGGCTACACTCAGTGCAGGATTACAGGCAGTTGTTCATTACTGTCCTCTTGCAGCGATTAGGGAAATTTACGGTAAAATAACACTCTTGTTATTAAACGGAAGTATTCTACGTGTTGAGGAAACCGGAGAAGAAAAAGTTGCGCACTGGTCCCGAATTTCAAAGGATATACAGGAAAGCCTGGATGCCCGGGACGGTAAGCGTTTTGGGCAGGCATTCCGGGAATTATCCGGCAATAACTTTGATATCATTAATATGACTATTGTGTAGACCTCAGATATGCTTCAGATGTACGATATTGCAACACCTTGTTTTATTTGAAAATTCATCCATGATCATATTAAATATGGATATTGGAAGTATAGTCCGAAATCAGAAACACGTCAAGCAGTCAGATATCTTAAAACCCAAAAATCCCTCTAATATGCAATATCACTGCTATATTAGAGGGATTTTTGAGTTTTAGGTTTGTAGAGGCGACAACCAGATTTGAACTGGTGATCAGGGTGTTGCAGACCCATGCCTTACCACTTGGCTATGTCGCCGTATCTGTTAACTATTATATTCTACCAAATCCCAATTTATACGTCAACTATAATTTTTATAAAACTTCTATTGAAAGCATTGCTTTTCCTTTTACTTCCAAATATAATATACCATTATATGACAAATGCGGTTTCATTATCATAAGTGGATATGGCATGATTTGAATCAGGGAGAGGAGGATGCTTTACTTTATAGATATGGGAGCGAGAACATTCAACAGCTGATTTACGATGCTGACGAAATGATGTATGCCCATAAGCGGGATTTCTATGCGTAAAACCGCTGTAAAGCTTTATCGGTATCAGGGAGCTTTCCATATGCGCGGTGGCAGAAGGCGTTGAAAGTGCAGAGCAGGCAGCGGTATTTAAAAAGCTGGGCTGCGAAAAAGCCGAGGAGCCTCTATATGGAAAACCTATAGAAGTAAAGAATTTTGCGAAGAAATATATTTTTTGAGTTTATATTTATAGAATTTTATTTCATAATTCTTATCTGTTTGTATATACTGTATTTTGATCATCAAATGCGGTATATTATGCACCTATGCTTGAGCTTTACAAGAGGTGTGCTATAATGAAGCCAGTTCAGGAGGAAAGGCATTTGCCGATCTTACCGGATGATGATGTTGGTATATGAACATGTACAGATAGGAGGATATTATGAAGAAGAGAGCTAAATTAGTAGTAATGGTGTTAGGAATTGCGTTGGTATTGGCAGGATGCGGGCAGGATACAAGCGGTGACAAAGAAAGTGAAGCAGTGACCCAGGGCACCACACAGAATAGTACACAGGCGCCGGAAACGAAAGAAAGCAATATTGAAACAGAATCAGCCAAAGAAACAATGGAACAGGCTGGAACTGAGGCAGAGAGCGAATCGGGGAAAGAGACGGGGAATGAGGCACAGACCGGGTCAGATGTAGCAGATGCAGACGAAGGAAAACTGTTGGAGGAGGCAAAGGCATTTGCAAATGATATTGTATCCGGTGACTATGATAAAATAAAGACAGATTATCAGTTGGTGGATGAAATGAAGAAAGTGCTGGATAATGGACAGTTGGAGCAGTCCTTGGCACCTGCAATTGCAGCTTCTGGTAAGTTAAAAGAGATAAAGGATGCATGGGTTGGCGAGAAATCACCTCAATATACCAATATCCAGGTTCCATGTGATTTTGAAACACAGCCCTGGAATATGGTGGTGAGCTTTGATAAAGACGGAAAAATAGGTGGCATTCACACAGGTGTGTATGAGGAGGTTTCTGCAGCTACCTCCATGCCGGAAGGCGTGAAAGAGACCGCTATGAACTTAAAAGTAAGAGATGGCTGGGAATTGCCGGGAACGTTCACCCAGCCTGAAAATAAGACCGAATATGCAGCCGTGGTATTTGTCCACGGCTCTGGGGCGACTGACAAGGATGAAACGGCAGGAAAGTTAAAACCGTTTCGGGATTTGGCATGGGGGCTTGCCCAAAAAGGAATAGCATCTTATCGTTATGACAAAATTAATTATGTATATGGCAAAGAGCTTGCAGCCGACCCTGAATTTACGGTATATGATGAGACTGTAAACGATGCAGCAGCAGCGGTTAAAATGCTGAGAGAGCAAAAAGGTATCACTAAAGTTTATGTGGTAGGCCATAGCCAGGGAGGCCAGATGATGCCGGCGATTGCTGAGGCTGCATCACCGGATGGGTGTGTTATGATGGGAGCACCGGCAAGGGGATTTGCAGATACACTGGAGAGACAGTGTAAATTTTTACAAAGTATGGAGAAGAATCCAACTGAAGAAGTAACGGCATCCTATGATAAAGTATACCAGGAGATTGAAAAGATAAAAAATATTGATTCGCTGGGAACGGATGAGAGAGTTATGGGCCAGACGGTTAAATATATCAAAAGTATCCTTGATTATGACAGCGTAAAAGAGGCAGAGAAGATGACAATGCCGATTCTGGTTTTACAGGGGGAAGAAGACTATCAGGTTACAATGGATGATTTCAATATCTGGGAAAATCAGTTTAAAGATAAAAAAAACTGGGAGTTTCAGTCATTTCCTGGTTTGTCACACTTTTTTATGCCCGGCAAGTATGAGGATGGAACCGCCAGCTACCAGGGAGAAAAACATATACCGGATGAAGTAATCACATGTATTGCTGCGTTTATAGATAAAGCGTAAGGAATGAATTATCACAAAATATTCTAAATTGGAGGTATCAGATGCACTATCAAGATTTACTGTTCGACCTGGATGAAACTCTGTTTGATTTTAAAGCATGTGAGCAAAGAGCGCTTAATGTGATATTTGAACGATATAAGATAGAATATACAGCGGAACTAATGGAGTGTTATACCAGGATTAACCATCATTTGTGGCGGGAGTATGAATTTGGAAATGTGACACGAGAGGAAGTGCTTAATCAGCGCTTTCGAATGACATTTCAGGAACTGGGAATCGAAGATATTGCGGATAGTTTTGAGGAGGAATATCAAAACGAACTGGCAAATGGTGCAATGATGAAAACAGGTGCATTAGATGTGGTGAAGCGGCTGAGTGAGAAGCACCGCTTATATGTGGTGTCTAATGGTGTAGCTTCCACCCAGTATGCCAGGCTCCATGCAAGCGGGCTGTATCCGTTTTTTGAGGCATATTTTATCAGTG
>NZ_JAWYAJ010000313.1:0-2946 GCF_034124845.1 Robinsoniella sp. | reverse complement strand
TGGAGGCGTGCCGCTGGCATTGGGGCTGGGCTGCGGTAAAATTGTACTGACTGTTGCAGTACTCGCCATATTGATTACGTCACCGCTTGGTGCCTTTGGTGTTGACATGACTTATCGGAAGCTTCTACCCAGGATTCCGAATAAAATATCAGATTTATAATTATCGCAGGGCAGATACCCCGCCGCTTGCAGTGAGACAGATTGATGGTCTGCCTGCTTGGGGCGGGGTTCTTGATTTTTGTGTTTCTGAAAATGTTCGTATGTTTTGTACTTGCCAAAATCCATGCCTATAGCGTATTTTATACAGGAGTGCCGAATTATACAAGAAAATAACTCTTGAATATAGCCTATAATTACATTAACAAATAAATCATATAAAATAAAAGGAGAGCAGGAAATGAAAAAGAAAAAACTATTATGCCTGGGGCTTACGGCTATGCTTGCGGTGTCCAGTCTGGCAGGATGTGGCAGCAGTGAAAGTAAAACTACAGAATCACAAAAAAAGGAAGAATCAGATACAGTCAAAATTACTTACTGGGGATGGGATAACAATTTTACGGAACCAATGAAGGAAGCTTTTGAAAAAGCAAACCCGGGCTACGAATTGGAAGTGACCGCAGTTGCTTATTCGGATTATGTTTCCAAGATACAGCAGAGTGCGGCTTCCGGTGCAGAGCTTCCGGATATCCTGATTGGGGAATCCAATCTGAGAGGACCGCTTTTCCAGATGGATATCTGGGAGGATCTGTCCCAAGAACCTTATCAAGTAAAAAAAGAGGATTATTTTGATTATTCTATTAATAAATCTATGAATGAAAAAGGAGAAATTCTGGGGATTGAGCAGTCGGTATCACCATCGGCAATGGCTTATAAGAGAAGTGTGGCAGCCGAATATTTTGGTACCGATGACAGGACTGAGCTGGAACAGAAGCTTGCGACAATGGAGGATTATGAAGCTGCTGCAAAAGAAGTTCAGGAAAAGTCTGATGGAAAGGTGTTCCTGTTCAACAGTGCAGGTTCCGTATTGGGCTGGCTGTACACTTCCGATACCAAATCACTGGTCAGTGATGACGGAAGCCTTGATTTTACCGGGAAAATGAAACCCCTTTTAGAAACAGCATGTAAGCTGAGAGATGCAGGGGCAATTGATAATTTTACGGCTGATACGCCACAGGCAAATGCCGCATATGCAGGTGAGAACCATATCTTATATCCCTGTCCTAATTGGGGGATTTCCAACGGAATTAAAGCCAATGACCCGGATGGTTCCGGCAATTGGGGAATGATGATCCCGCCAACGGGAGGATACAGCAACGGCGGTACCGTTATGGGAATCAGCAAATCTTCTAAGAACAAAGAGGCTGCATGGAAATTTATAGACTGGTGTACCAACTCAGATGAGGGTGTGAAAGCGGCTAAAGAGCAGGTGTCCTATTATGTACCGGCGAAGAAGTATTATGAGGACAACAGCTATACGACAGATAAGGATACGTATTTTAAGGGGCAGGACATCGGAGAGCTACTGTATCAGGAGGTTCTTCCCAATATTGAAGTACCTTCCGTCGTAACGCCTTATGATTCGGTTGTCCAAAGTGAAGTGATGCTTTTGGCTCAGGCAATGATGGCTGATAAATCTATGACCTGGGATCAGCTATTAGAAAAGGGACTTGCCGACGTACAGAGCAAGCTGCCGGATGTAACGGTAAGATAGGGAATTAAAACATAATCTGCTGTGTTAAAAGCCATAGAATAACTTTCCATTCATAGGTAGTTTAACCGGCAGATTTTTATTGTCATAAAATGGAGGTTGTCAGATTGCAGAAACAAAACAAGCTAAGGAATCGAAGTTTAAAATACAGTATTTTTTGGCCGGTAGTATTTATTGCGCCATTTATTATCTTTTATTTGGTATTTAATATTTATCCATTACTCTACTCCCTGCGGATCAGTTTTTATAAGTGGGACGGTATCGGAGAACAGATCTTTGTAGGAATCAAAAACTATACAGATATTATTACAAAGGATCCTAACTTCTGGAAAGCCTTTGGCAATACCCTTATTATTATCATCATTACATATCCCATTGCAATTCTTCTGGGACTTATTATCGCCAGCTTTTTAAGCAGCCTGAAGAAAGGAGTTCAATTTTTTCAAACCGTCAATTTTCTGCCTTACATTACGACTCCGGTGGCAATCGGTCTGATTTTTTCCTTTTTGTTTGACTGGAACAGCGGAATTGTGAATTCAGTTGTGAAACTACTGGGCGGTACTGGTCTGAACTGGCTTGGAGAAGCATGGACGGCGCGGCTTGTAATCGCATTTATGATTGGCTGGAAATACATCGGTTATTATATGGCACTCTATCTGGCTGGCATAACTTCCATTTCAGAAGAGTTATACGAGGCGTCGAAGGTGGATGGTGCCGGGGTGATTCAGACATTTGTAAAAATAACCATACCGATGCTGAAACCCATCACTATGTTTATTGTTATGACCAGTATCATCGGAGGACTTCAGCTATTTGATGAACCGAATTTACTGTTCCCGGCTACACTTTTTGGTGGACCGGAAAAATCCTGTCTCACAATGGTGGCTCATTTCTACGATGTATCCTTCCTGTCCACCTCAAGGCTTGGTTACGGAACTGCGGTCGCTTTCAGCCTGTTTATGATTATTGTGGTATTTTCCGTTTGCGGGAACTTTATGATGAAAAGAAAGGAGGAAGATTAGAATGAAGAAAACAAAAGCATTTTTAACCTATTTACTCTTAGGGTTCATTACTTTGATATCGCTGTATCCATTTTATACGATGATCATTATGGCAACTTACCGATCGGAAAATTTATTTCAGCAGATTCCGATTTTACCGGGGAATTATTTTTTGGAAAATCTAAAAGTGGTGATGAGTGCAAACTTTACCCAGACATTTGTAAACAGTTTGTTGAT
>NZ_JAWYAJ010000312.1:0-6609 GCF_034124845.1 Robinsoniella sp. | reverse complement strand
GATAATCATATATTATCCTCGGTTCAGAAGAACAGAAATAAGGAGTCTATTGCTTCTTAAGATCCATAAAATTTCTCGGATGCTTTGTCGTTAAAATATCGTTCTGCTTTGTCATAGATACATTTGTGTATATTTCTGTAGTTTTAATTGAACTATGTCCGAGCATTTTTTGTATGTACCGAATATCAACATCGGCTTCCAAGAGAAGTGTGGCAAATGAATGACGGAACATATGAGGGGTTATATGTAAGTCAATCAATGCTTTGTTCAGATATTTTACAATCATGTCACGGGCCGATTGCTCAGAAAATCTCTGGTGGAGCCTGTTTACAAAAAACCACCCGGAGGATTCTATGTCCGATTTGAAAGTATTATAGTATTCCAGTAAAGCTTTGCGAACATCTGTATTTCCGACTTGGATCATCCGCTCCTTTGCCCCCTTACCCCAAATCAATATTTTGTAAGATGATAAATCTACTTGCTGAGTGGTTAAGGTACATAGCTCTGAAATCCTGACACCAGTAGCAAATAAAAGTTCCACTACGGCAATGTCACGAAGGATAGTGTTACTTTGGTATGTGGTTGATGCAGCTAGTTTTTCCGTATACATGGTGGAGATGAATTTCGCAATGATCTCTTCTGGTATAATCCGTGGCAGTGTTATAGGTTCGCGAAACTTTACATTGATTTTGCTAAATGGATTAAAGGCAATTGTCTCTTCATAAATCAGGTATTGAAAAAATGCTTTTATAACTGCAATCTTTCGTTTGGCTGTCTTTGGTTGAAATTTTTGGTGAAGAGATGATATGTATTCATTCAGTGTCGTTTTGTCAATACAAGATGGATATTCTAAAGTGAAACTGCTAAACTGAGTCAGGTCAATACGGTATGCTTTAATTGTTTTGGAATCTAATTGTTTGATTTCCTTACAGTATTTCAAATAGTTTGCAATTAGTATTTCTAAATTTCTCATAAATAGGCACTCCTTAGTGTTTTTATGTTCATTATGAGTGCCTATTTATAAAATGTCTAACGCTATTCAGGGAAAAATCGGTTTAAAATATTAAGAGTTTCCTTAGTTGTAAATCCCCAAAGAACTGTGCTTAAAGCTTCAATCGCAGCTCTACGCTTCCGGTAGTAGGTGCGATAAGAGATATTGCTTATGTGTGCTTCCAACTTTTCGATGATTTTGTCTGTGTTTTTTAATTCTTGAGGGCACAAATACGAGTAATAAAGAATCCAGTAAAATTGTTCACCATATTTGTGATTGGTACGTAGTAAATCTACTGCAGAATCCAGAAGTTTTAACATTTTATTGCTTCGCTCAATACTTTTTGCACGTTCTTCTATACCCGTTCCATTTAACTCAGCGCCAGCGACATAGATGGAGTCCAGAAATTCATCTATGCTATTTCCAAATTCAATCTGGAACTGCATTTCCAACTGATGTACCACAACCTTCAGGCTGTAAGTAGCATCCCGATAATGCCGCAGAAATTGATAAGTGTCGTGAAAACGAGGATCCTCTTCTGGGGTAGGAAAGTTTCTTTCTTTTTTCATTGCCATCTTATATTCTCCCTTCCTGTTTGATACATTCCTGTTGGGGTTGCAATGCGAATTGGACATCCGGTGATTTTGAGGTTAATGTCAATTCAAACTGGTATTTCATATTCCCGAAAGGGCAGATAATACTTAGAGCATATTGAATTACTGTACTCTTGCAGTCTGATAAAGGAGATAATATATACTCCGTCTTCTCACAGTGGCAGCATGGAATCCCTTGAGAATCCAGTAGTTCGACTACTTTTTGGATGATATATTTCATATGCGGTTTCGGAACGCATAAATTATTTTCTGAAACTGTTAACTGGTCATCTGTCACACATTTTGAAACGCATTTGGATGGTTCCTCGCTGTCCGGGATATGGATTGGTAATTGCATAGTCATAGCAACCTCCTCTTTGTCAATCATGACATCACTTACATTAAACATGACAGATAAATAGTTGTTGAGATAAATGACACTGCCATGCCTCCCCTTAAAATTAATCAGAGTAATGTACTCCTTTTCTTCTAATTTTTTCAGCATACGAGATACAGATGCTTTTGATATACCCCACCTCTCACCAAGGCTCTGATAATTGACTAAAGGATTATGGGTATTGTTACGATAATATACAACGGGACCTGGTTGAGAGCCTTGTACCGAAGGGTCGTTATAAATAGCGTGGATCCATAAATCTAAAATTATATCCATTTCAGAGCATTTCCCTATACTGATTAACTCATGGACCTTGGCTATTGTAAAAAAGAAGAAGCCGGCATTTTTTTTACAAGGATAATTATATTCCAGTACAGTATTGTCTTTCTGCCAGTCACTGATTTTAAACTTAATTATTTTGTTTTTTCCCAATATAGAATAGGTGATGTAATGCTGCTCCTCAAAATACTGAAGTATAGATAATACCTGGTGCTGAAAGCGGCAGCGAAACCAAACCTGTAATTCTGAGATATGACACACCCACTCACCGGGACTGACGGTATATACGATGCCGTCTATCCGATTGTAGGATGTTCTGTAGTTTGCGTAAGAGCACAGAACGATATAGTAAAAAAGATAAGAGCATCCGTTTGTCCGGATGCTCTTGTCGGCAATCAAGGTACGTATAAATTCCCGGTACATTCTGCAACGTGGAAAATCTACAATTTGTTTTAGCTCTAATTCATAATCCATAAATCTTTCTCCTTTGATAAAGAAAAGCAGACGAAATTAATCGCCTGCTTAATCAGTAGTGGTGTTATATTAACGGCTACCTTGTTGTTTCCTGTATAGAAACATCCTGTGAAATGTCCCTTATCGTCCCTAAAACGTATTTTTTGCCTTGCAAAACGAGAAAATCTGCTTTATACTGATTTTAGTGTATTTTTAATCAGTGCTGCAGAGAAAAGTCCTTATTTTATGGGCTTTTCAGTGGGTTCTAAGTACCATTTTGATACCGATAGTTCCGGGAAGTTCCATTGGTATTCATGGACTTAAAATCCTGCGGGCTTAATCGCCCGTACCGGTTCGATTCCGGTCGCCGGCATTATGGAAAGTAAAAAGGATAAACCCTTACAGTGGGTTTATCCTTTTTTTGTAACCCTGCAAGGTGCTGCCGATATGGCGAATCTGTGAGCATTTCTTTTGCGGCTCTTTCTGCCTCATGGGCATTCATTTACAGGGCTTAAGAAAAGAAAAACTTACTATGTAAAGGTACGTGCCTATAAGTTAGACTCCGCAGGGAAAAAAAGTGTATGGCAGATACAGCAGTGTTAAAAAGTTATCAATGAAAAAACAATAATATACCAATACGGATTTCATGGTGTAAGTTCAATGAGTGTGATAGAATAGCAATTAATAGAATTGCAGCCGATAAGTTTTGTATAAGGAGATAGTGGCATCTGATGCAATTGAAATTGTATTTGTAGAAGGTAGATGCGACCTAGCGGATCCATCATAAGGATGGCGGATATGTATGGATTCATTTCTCAGCTCTGAGGATTCGGGTGGAGAATGGATTTCCGATCTATTTTCCAAATACAAGCTGATCGATTAAGGGAGAATTTAACATGGACAGTATTAAAGATAAAATGGTCTTCAAACCGGAATTTCCTTATCGGATATTCATTTCTAATTCCAGGCAGATGTATTTTCATTCTCACGATTTTCTGGAGATAAATTACGTGATATCGGGAACGGGTTTTTACCTGATTGAAGAAAAAGAATATGAAATTTGTGAAGGGGATATTTTTATCATCAATAACCTGGAGCGCCATATGGCAGTACATGATGGAAGTCTGCAGTTGAAGGTTCTTGTATTTGATCCGGCATTTTTCTGGGACAAGAATCAGGGGTATCAGTTTCTGGAGCCTTTCTTTAACCGGAGCCCCAATTTTACCAACCGGATCAGGCCCGTTCAGGAAGGATATTCCTGTCTGAAAGATGATCTGGAACAAATTTGTGATGAATACTCCGGAAAACATACCGGGTGGGAGCTTTTTGTAAAATCCTGGACCCAGCTGTTTCTTGCCAGGCTCTACCGGTTCTATATTGACAGCTGCATGGAAGAGGATTTTGGGAAGCGGCACAAACCGTTTATCCGGCTGCAGCCCGTTTTGGATTATATCCATGAACACTATATGGAGCAGCTGGAATTGGATGAATTGGCAAAAGTGGCAATGATGAACAAGAGCTACCTCTGTTCCTGCTTTAAAAATATTCTGCATATGAGGATATTTGAATATATTGACCAGCTCAGGATTAATCAGGCATGTATGCTTTTGACCACCACAGAGCTGAATATAACTGAAATTGCTATGAAGACCGGATTCAACAGTGTTTCTTATTTTAACCGGATATTTAAAAAGATCCAGGGGATCGCTCCGGGCAGTTACCGGAAAATCCAAATATAGTGCAAAAAATACTGGATATTGGGCAAGCAACCTGGCTTATTCGATGTTATGATTTGATTATAAATAGCGGAGATAAGGAAACCCCGGAGTTTGGCAGAACGGACGGAACCCGGGGTTTGAAGGAGGAGCAGTTATGCAGTATAAAAAAGATTGGGAAGCGACAAAACAAAGATTTGATGATTACTGGAAATGCCAGAATACAGGCAGACCCATTATGCGTGTAACAGGAATAAAACCAGAATATGATCCATATGGACTTCCGGCAGGTTTAAAATCAAAAGATATGGAAGATAAATATATGAATGCCCAGGGAATTGTGAACCGTTTCCGTCATTACTGCGAGACGCATGAATTTCTGGGAGAGAGTTTCCCGAACCTGAATGCAGATTTTGGTCCTGGTTCTATCGCCGGTTATCTGGGAAGTGAAATTGTATTTCAGGATAAAACGGTATGGTTTGAGCCATGTGTAGAGGACTGGGAAGGTTGCAAACCGCTGGTATTTGACCCGGAAAATATATGGTTTAAGAAACATATCGCACTTTTTGATGAATGTAAGAAATTAATTGGAAATGATTTTCCAATCGCAATACCCGATCTGATGGAAAATGTGGATGTTTTGGCTTCTCTTCGCGGTGCGCAGGAACTGATCTATGATATGATCGATGAGGAAGAAGAGGTAGTAAGACGTGTGCAGCAGGTAACCGATGTCTACCAGAAGTACTACGATGCTTTTTATAAATATGCCCAGTATGAAGGGGGAAGTGCTTACACGGTATTCCAGATATTCGGTAGCGGTAAAACCCAGAAGCTGCAGTGTGATTACTCTGCGTTGCTCTCACCGGAATATTTCCGTACATTCGTATTGGATTCACTGAAACAGGCAGTTAAGGGAGTGGATAACGTCTTGTATCATCTGGATGGACCGGATGCAATTAAGCATATGGATGCATTGATGGAAGTAGACGGCATCAATGCACTGCAATGGACCAGCGGAGACCACGGACCGGACGGAACACTGGAAGAGTGGGATGTGATTTATGATAAAGCCAGAGCAGCCAATAAAGCATTATGGGTAAAAGTATATTCCGGTGAATTTGATGACTGGATCCGCAATACGGAAAGAATTGTTAAAAAATATGGTTCGAAAGGTCTGTATCTCTTCTTCAATGACATGCCTCTGGATCAGGCAAATCAGCTGATTGCTTATGCGGAGAAAAACTGGAGCGATGTAAAAGGGACCTTCTGATTAGGAGTACATAAAAAGACTGCACCAGAGCGTGTCAGAAAGCAATTTTCAAACACGCTCCAGAGACTTTTGTAAAAACAAATGCCTCTGTGCAGTCTTTTTCGTAATCATTTTGAACGAGTCTCCCAGAATCTGTGACGCACATCTGTCAGAAATCAGTTTTAAAACAGGCTCTGGCGCGGAGCTCCCTCCGGTAGGCATTTGGCGGTGCACCGTATCGTCTCTTAAACAGGCGGTTAAAGTAAGTCTGGCTGGAGAATCCTGCCTGATCCACGATATCTTTCAGTTTCATATCCGTATTTTCCAAAAGTCCTGCCGCATATTTCAGACGTTCATCATTCAGATAGTCGTTAAAATAAAAGCCCGTCTGCTGATGAAAGATATTTCCCAGATAGGAAGGGTGCATATTCAGCTTAGCAGCCAGTGTTTTTAGTGAAATATCCTTGTCGGAAAATTCGTGTACCGCGTTAATAACCACATCTACGCAGGGATATGTTGCAGTCGATCATATCCGCATTATTTTCTATTTCGGGCTTTAAGCATTTTAATAATTCAATAACGGAAGTGTGAGGGTGTAAATCGGTACTTGTCTGTGAAGTACACCAGCTTAAAACAGAAAGTATACAAGGAATATGTTTGGAAGGAGGAAGTGCTTTATCCAGCTGGGCGGTTACCTGTGTCAGATAATCCTGTTCTGCTATATCGGTGTAGTCCTGCTCGATGACGTTTAGAGAAGGAATAGGCAGGTCCATATCCTGATAGATAAAGCTGCTCATTTTTGTGTATTGGAGAAACAGATATTTTTTGGCATTTCGGTAACTGACACTCACATCCTCGTAATTGTTAACGGTATTTCCGGCAGAAACAAAAAACGGAAAGTTCAGGATTACCCTGGCGTTCTCCAGATCTGA
>NZ_JAWYAJ010000311.1:0-10578 GCF_034124845.1 Robinsoniella sp. | reverse complement strand
ACTTTGTCATGGGATTAAATTATATATTTACACATCTCTTACAATAACGTATAATAGACCTAATGATTTTGGGTAGTATAGTATACAAATAGATATTATGAGAGGTAAAACCATGAAGAGAAATGATATTCACAAAGTACTTATTATCGGTTCCGGTCCTATCATCATTGGACAGGCATGCGAATTTGACTATTCCGGAACACAGGCGTGTAAAGCGTTAAGAAACCTTGGTTATGAAATTGTTCTGGTTAATTCTAATCCGGCAACGATCATGACAGATCCGGAAACAGCGGATATTACTTATATTGAACCATTAAATGTAGAACGTCTGACTCAGATTATTGAAAAAGAACGTCCCGATGCATTACTGCCAAACCTTGGCGGACAGTCCGGTCTGAATCTTTGTTCCGAACTGGCAAAGGCAGGCGTTTTGGATAAATATGATGTGAAAGTTATCGGTGTTCAGGTAGATGCCATTGAGCGTGGAGAAGACCGTATCGAATTCAAAAAGGCGATGGACAGTCTGGGTATTGAAATGGCAAGAAGCGAAGTGGCATATACAGTAGAAGAGGCTTTGAAAATTGCCGATAATCTGGGATATCCTGTTGTATTAAGACCCGCATATACAATGGGTGGTGCCGGCGGCGGTCTGGTCTATAATGTAGAAGAGTTAAAGACGGTATGTGCCAGAGGCTTACAGGCAAGTCTGGTAGGCCAGGTACTGGTTGAAGAATCCATTCTCGGCTGGGAAGAGCTGGAGTTAGAAGTGGTTCGTGATTCTAAGAACAACATGATCACGGTCTGCTTCATTGAAAATATCGATCCGCTGGGTGTACACACAGGAGATTCCTTCTGCTCCGCACCAATGCTTACTATTTCAGAGGCAGTTCAGAAAAGACTTCAGGAGCAGGCTTATAAAATCGTGGAAGCGATTGAAGTAATTGGTGGAACAAACGTTCAGTTTGCACATGATCCGGTCAGCGACCGTATTATCGTCATCGAAATCAATCCAAGAACTTCACGTTCCTCGGCACTTGCATCCAAAGCAACCGGATTTCCAATTGCATTGGTTTCTGCAATGCTGGCAAGTGGTTTAACTTTAGATGAAATCCCATGCGGAAAATATGGCACTCTGGATCAGTATGTTCCGGGCGGAGATTACATTGTCATTAAATTTGCACGCTGGGCATTTGAGAAATTTAAAGGATCTGAGGATAAACTGGGTACACAGATGCGAGCAGTTGGTGAAGTAATGAGCATCGGAAAGACTTATAAAGAGGCTTTCCAGAAGGCAATCAGAAGTCTTGAAACCGGCAGATACGGATTGGGGAATGCAAAGGATTTTGCTTCTAAGACGAAGAAAGAATTGTTAAAAATGCTTGCCGTACCAACAAGCGAACGCCAGTTTATTATGTACGAAGCACTTAGAAAAGGAGCTTCCGTAGAGGAATTATTTGATTTAACCAAGATTAAACATTACTTCATAGAACAGATGAAAGAACTGGTGGAAGAAGAAGAAGCGCTAAAAGCTTCAAAAGGCAGTATTCCCCAGACAAATGTATTAAAACAGGCTAAGTTAGATGGATTTGCAGATAAATATCTGAGTCAGATTCTGGAAGTGACTGAAGATAAAATTAGATCTGCAAGGATTGATGCCGGAATTACAGAGGCCTGGGAAGGGGTTCACGTAAGCGGCACCAAGGATTCTGCATATTACTATTCCAGCTACCATATGAAAGACGAAAGCCCGGTTAACAGTGATAAGCCTAAGATTATGATACTAGGCGGCGGACCAAACCGTATCGGACAGGGTATTGAATTTGATTACTGCTGCGTACATGCTGCAATTGCATTAAAAGAATTAGGCTTCGAGACGATTATTGTAAACTGTAATCCTGAGACGGTATCAACGGATTATGATACTTCTGATAAATTGTATTTTGAACCGCTGACTCTGGAAGATGTGCTCAGCATTCATGAGAAAGAAAAACCGGTAGGCGTTATCGCACAGTTTGGCGGACAGACACCGTTAAATCTGGCAAATGACCTGAAGAGAGCCGGTGTAAATATTCTTGGAACAACACCGGAAACCATTGACCTGGCAGAAGACAGAGATCTGTTCCGGGATATGATGAAGAAGCTGAATATTCCAATGCCGGAAGCTGGAATGGCAGTAAACGCTGGAGAAGCACTTGCAATTGCGGGCAAGATCGGATATCCGGTAATGGTACGTCCTTCCTATGTCCTGGGCGGCAGAGGCATGGAAGTGGTTCATGATGACGATGCCCTGACATTCTACATGAAGGCAGCAGTTGGCGTTACTCCGGACAGACCGATATTGATTGACCGTTTCTTACATCATGCTACCGAGTGTGAGGCAGATGCCATCAGCGATGGAACCAATGTATTTGTACCGGCAGTAATGGAGCATATTGAGCTTGCAGGTGTTCACTCCGGTGACTCCGCATGTATTCTCCCTTCTAAGAATCTGACAGAAGAGCAGATCGAAACAATTAAGGATTATACAAGAAAAATTGCTGCAGAAATGAATGTAGTCGGACTTATGAATATGCAGTATGCGATCGAAGACGGCGTGGTATATGTGCTGGAAGCGAATCCACGTGCCTCCAGAACAGTACCACTTGTATCCAAGGTATGTAATATCAAAATGGTAAAACTTGCTACCGATATTATGACTTCACATTTAACGGGAAGACCATCACCGGTGCTGTCGCTGAAAGAGAAGCAGTTTTCACACTATGGTGTGAAAGAGGCAGTGTTCCCATTTAATATGTTCCCGGAAGTGGATCCTTTATTAGGACCGGAAATGCGCTCTACGGGAGAGGTACTTGGTATTTCCGAAAGCTTTGGAGAAGCTTTCTATAAAGCCCAGGAAGCTACCCAGACCAAACTTCCGTTAGAAGGAACCGTATTGCTCAGCGTAAGTGACAGAGACAAGCCGGAAGTAAAAGAGGTTGCGCAGGGGCTTCACGACTGCGGATTTAAACTGATGGCTACAGGAAGCACTTATGAACTGATCAGGGAAGCCGGCCTTGAAGTGGAAAAGATCTCCAAGATCAATGAAGGAAGACCGAATATCCTGGATGCCATTACAAATAAAAAGATTCAAATGATCATCAACACACCGATTGATAAAAAAGGTGCAACAGATGACAGCTATATTCGGAAAGCTGCTATTAAGGAAAAAATTCCTTATATGACAACTATGGCTGCAGCAAAAGCTACAGCTGAAGGAATTAAGGCAGTGAAAAAGGGTGATCGTTTAGAGGTTCATTCCTTACAGGAGTTCCACAAAAAAATTAAAGAGTAAGATGAGCAGAAAAAATGTTAAAATCTGCTTGACAAATTCAGACATACTATGCTATAGTCTATTAGAAAACTGCCGAAGACAGTAGGTGCCGCAAGGCATAAGGTGAAAACGCCTACCGAGGAGTAATGAGTTCTTATAAGAATGATTTATGAAACCTCTTTGTCTTGTACAAAGAGGTTTTTTTACGGCGGTACACATACTAACATAAGGAGGTGCACCATTCATGGCAAAAGTTGAACTTAAAAAACCAGTTGTTGAAGAGATTAGCGCAAGTATTAAAGATGCAGCATCAGTTATTTTAGTTACTTACAGTGGAATCAGCGTGGAACAGGACACAGCTCTTCGTAAAGAGCTTAGAGAAGCTGGCGTTATCTACAAAGTATACAAAAATACAATGATGAACTTTGCATTCAAAGATACAGATTGCGAAGCACTCAGCAAACATCTGGAAGGACCAAACGCAATTGCAATTTCCAAAGAAGACGCAACTGCTCCGGCAAGAATCTTAGCAAAGCATGCAAAGACTGTTCCGGCTATCAAATTGATCGCAGGTGTCGTAGAAGGAGCTTACTACGATGAGACAGGCGTACAGGCACTGGCTTCCGTTCCGTCAAGAGAAGAACTTCTTGGCAAATTACTTGGAAGTATCCAGTCACCTATTACAAATCTTGCTCGTGTTCTTAATCAGATTGCAGAAGCAAAAGAAGCTTAAGAATTCAACGTAAAACTTGGAACCGGAAAATCGGATATCCGTAAAAATTTAAAAATTAAATGGAGGAAAATAAAATGGCAAAATTAACAACAGCAGAATTTATTGATGCTATCAAAGAATTATCTGTATTAGAATTAAACGATTTAGTAAAAGCATGTGAAGAAGAATTTGGTGTATCTGCAGCAGCAGGTGTTGTAGTAGCAGCAGCAGGCGGAGCAGCAGAAGCAGCAGAAGAAAAAGATGAGTTCGACGTAGAATTAACAGAAGTTGGACCAAACAAAGTTAAAGTTATCAAAGTTGTTCGTGAAGCTACAGGCTTAGGCTTAAAAGAAGCTAAAGAAGTAGTTGACGGAGCTCCTAAGGTAGTTAAAGAAGGCGTTTCTAAAGCAGAAGCTGAAGAATTAAAGACTAAATTAGAAGCAGAAGGCGCTAAGATCACATTAAAATAATTTGATGATTAGCAATCCCCGCAGATTCCTGGGTTCCAGGTGTCTGCGGGGATTTTTTTGTTCTTTATGAACTATCTCCATTTTAGTGTATAAGAACCATTACATGCGGAATTATATCCTTGCCGTAATACCTGAATGTAATAGACGCCGGCTGGAAATACAGATTGGGTAGTTTCTGTTTTCGTGGAATTCACCCGATAAGTCGATGCATTCGTTATTCTGATATAGGGGCTTGGTGATACGATTTTAAATTCAATCCAGTTGTTGTTAGCCAGTGCACCGTATGTAAACCGGATTCTTTGCGGTGCAGGTAAAACAATTTTATACCAATCTGATTTAGTGGAGGATTCACCTAATAACAGGGTTCCCTGTTCCGTTTTATTACGGGGAAGGTTTTTTGCATTGGACTGCTTTGAACCGCTTTTATCCGAAATTGCTTTAAAACTGTATTTTAATTTGTAGCTGCTGTCAGTCGTTTTAATGTAGTAAGTTCCCTTTTTTACGCAATAGTACTGATTTGAGCTGCTGCTCCCGGCTGTATATTTTGTAAAAGTATCTAATTCCTTTTTCCTGCTGTTGCATAACCGGATTCCCATGGGCCATTTATAATTGGTGTAAGTACTATAGCGGTATCCCGAAACCGTAATCAGTCCAGGTTTTGTAACTTTGATTTTATGATATACAGTTTGCGTACTGCCATAACTTTTATCTGTATACCATTTGTTATTACGTAGGGACTTTGTCTTGGATGCTGCCAGTGTTGTCATGCCCAGCGCAAGGGTAAGCATGAGTGATAACATTGCCATAATCATTAGTTTCTGTAAATTTCTCTTTTTCATCTTTGTTTCCTCCTGATAAATTTATAGTTCGTATATTATACCAACAGACATTAAAACAAAGTAATAGCATGTATTGAATAGCTGATTTTGTGTTATGAATTATCATGCATAGAAAAATTTAGTTTTAAGAAGCTCAGGTGCCTGGAGATTACAGTAATAATATTGATTAGTAAAGTTATGAATATATCAGAGATCAAGACGAATATCTTGATTATTTTGTGAATAAAATAACGAAAAGTTTGTGTTGATTTTGGTTAAGTTCTGTGATAATATAAGATATATCCAAAATGTAATCAAAAAATTACAATAGTTTACCACAAATATGAAAGTGAGGATTTATCATGGGTGATGTTAAGAAACTGGGTTTTTATGTAAATGGTGTGTTTAAAGAATCAAAGACGGAACGTTATACGGATGCCTGCAATCCAAGTACCGGCGAAATCACTGCAAAAGTACCTTGCTGTACTTCTGAAGAAGTGGAAGAAGCCATTGCAGCGGCAAAGGCGGCTTTTCCGGGCTGGTCAGGAACACCTGTAATCAAACGTGTTCAGATTCTTTATAAACTGAGAGATCTGCTGATCACCCATATGGATGAACTGACAGAACTGGTTGCCAGAGAAAATGGCAAGGCATGGGTTGAGGCAGAGGGAGATGTCCTGAAAGCGAAAGAAGGAACGGAACAGGCGATTTCTGCACCGTCATTAATGATGGGTGAAAGTCTCATGGATGCTTCCTCCGGTTTTGATACGGTAATGTACCGTGAACCCATGGGTGTATTTGCAGGAATAGTTCCATTTAACTTCCCTGCAATGATTCCTATGGGATGGATGACACCAATGTGCATCGCCTGTGGAAATACCATTGTAATAAAGGCCGCAACATTTACACCTCAGACCTGTATGCGCATCGCTGAATTATATAAGGAAGCAGGACTTCCGGATGGCGTAATCAATATCGTAACCTGTTCCAGAAATGAAGCGGAAATGTTCTTAGAGCATCCGGATATCAAAGGAATTACTTTTGTAGGTTCAACGGAAGTAGGATTACATATTTATTCAACTGCAGCAGCAAATGGAAAACGTGTTCAGGCTCTTTGTGAAGCGAAGAATCATGCACTGGTGCTGAATGATGCGCCAATCGAAAGAACAGCAGCCGGTATAATTAATGCAGCATTTGGATGTGCCGGTGAACGCTGCATGGCACTTCCGGTAGTTGTAGTCCAGGAAGATATTGCAGATGATCTGGTTCAGGCAATTGTAGAAAAAGCTAAGGAAATCAAAGTCGGTCCGGCTTATGACAAATCTACTGGTATGGGGCCGGTAGTAAATGAAGGCCATAAGAAGTTTGTCACAAATTGGATTGCAAAAGGAATTGAAGAGGGCGCTGAACTGATCTTAGATGGAAGAGAGATTCAGGTTCCGGGATATGAGAATGGCTGTTATGTAGGACCTACGATCTTTGATCACGTGAAACCGGGAATGACGATTGGAGACAGAGAAGTATTTGGTCCGGTTCTCTGCATCAAACGAGTGAAAGATTTCGAGGAAGGACTTGCGGTTATGAATGCAAATCCCTATGCAAACGGTTCTGTAATCTTTACCCAGAGCGGACATTTTGCGAGAGAATTTGCACGGCGTACGGACGGAGGCATGGTGGGTGTCAATGTAGGTATTCCGGTTCCGGTGGGCATGTTCCCGTTCAATGGTCATAAGAAATCTTTCTTTGGAGACCTGCATTGCCTTGGAAAAGACGGATACCGTTTCTATACAGAAGGAAAAGTAGTGACAACCCGGTGGTTTGATGAAGAAGAGAAGAAAGCAAAAACAGTTTCTACCTGGGATGGAACTATCTGATCCGAATATCATTGCTCAATTTCATATTGCAGGATAACATAACATAAACGCTGGTGCCAGGAGATCATCTTGGCACCAGCGCATTTTTGTTCCCGCGTGCAACGAGCCAAACGGACACGCTGGCGTGTCCATTTGAATTATCTGTAGTGCCACCCGGCATAAATACGCTCTAGATTTGCTATATATGGAAAATTTGATTTGGTTAATCTTACCAAATCATGTATAATATTTCTAAGAGGCAAAGGGTGTTTTAAATTTGCTTTGTGATAGCGGGAATGAATTTTCAAACACGCTCTGGTTAGAAAGCCGAAGTGGGGGTAGAGTTAGATGCAATATGTAAAGAAGAGGTTTTTTATTCTGTTCACATTAATTTTGATTATGTTGTTGGGAGGATCTGCTGTATGCCGGGCGGATGCAGCCTGGAAGCATAAAAGTACAGGCTGGTATTATTATACGAAGAGCGGCAGATTACAAAAAAGCCGCTGGATTGGAGAACGGTATGTAAATTCCAAAGGAAGATGGATCGTAAGCTTTAAGAAAACCCAGAAAGGTTTCCGCTATAAGAATGGTTCTGAGGGATATCTGAAAAGTCAGTGGAAAACCATTGATGGGAATCGTTATTATTTTAATAAGAAGGGTTATGCCGTTACACAGGGCTGGGTAGGAAAACGATATCTGGAGGCGAATGGAAAATATGTGGAAGGTCTTGTGAAAACTTCCAGGGGCTGGCGTTTCCGAAATGATAAGAACCAGTACATAACAAATAAGTGGAAGACGATCAATAACAAACGATGTTATTTCGATAAGAATGGTTATGTGGTCAAAAATAAAAGAATTACGATAAATAGCATTAAATACAGCTTTGATAAATATGGGTTTATGAAACCGGGTATCCGGACTATTGGCAAAGGGAAGAAATATCAGAATCAAACCGGAAGCTATCTGAAAAACAGCTGGAAGAAGGTATCCGGCAAATGGTATTATTTTGGCAATAACGGATATATGGTGAAAAATAAGTGGGTTGGGGACTACTATCTGGGAAGTAATGGGGCAATGGTAAAGAGTACCTTTGTAGGCAGCAAGTTTGTAGATGCTTCCGGGAAAAAGGTAACTGCATCTGCATTAAGTCTTTCTGCGCCTTCTGCGGTCTTAATTGATGCAGGGACAGGAAAAGTTATCTATCACAAAAATGCAAATCAAAACCGTCCAAATGCCAGTACTACCAAAATAATGACAGCAATACTTGCTTTGGAGTATGCAGGATTGAATGATTCGGTTTCCGTATCGGCGTATGCGGCAGCCCAGGAAGAAGTCAAGCTGTATATGAATGCCGGAGAGGTCTACCGGATGCAGGATCTGTTGTATGCATTGCTTCTTCCTTCCTATAATGATGTGGCGGTAGCAATTGCGGAGCATATCAGCGGTTCCGTACAAAATTTTGCGGACCTGATGAATCAAAAAGCAAGAGAGCTTGGTTGTAAAAATACAACATTTGTCACTCCAAACGGACTGGAGATGGGAAATCATGGATCATCCGCTTTGGATCTGGCGAAGATGCTGCGATATGCCATTAAAAATGACCTTTTTCGCCAGATGATCCAATCCAGGACATACAGCTTTTCCTGTCTTACAAACGGCAGGGGCTTTACGGTATACAGCACGGATGAGATGCTGGGACAGATGCCGGGATTCCAGGGAGGGAAAACAGGATGGACCACACTTGCCGGTTACTGCTTTGCAGGGGCATTAAGCAAAAATGGCAAGACCTACATTTCTGTGGTATTGGGATGCCCGTCCAGTGAGTCCAGATGGAGAGATACCCGCGCGCTGTTAAACTATGGCGCCGCTAATTATTGATGTCCAAATTGTACCAATTTAAAACCAATTTTATATGAAAAAACTGCTTGACAGCAGTTTTTCTTTATGATAAAGTGGAAGATGCACTATTGTGCAGGATTGTGCCCAAGGGTATCATTATGCCCAAAACCGGGTTGTTGGAAATAGTTTATATTTATATAGAAAGAACAGGGGTGAAACGTCAATGGAGAAAAACAGGATACGACCAATCAAAAGCGGCAAAAGCTTTCGTATGAGTTACTCAAGACAAAAAGAGGTTCTGGAAATGCCCAATTTGATTGAGGTCCAGAAAGACTCATACCAATGGTTCCTAGACGAAGGAATGAAGGAAGTTTTTGAAGATATCTCTCCAATCGCGGATTATAGTGGCAAGCTGAGTTTGGAATTTGTAGATTTCACATTATGTGAAGATGATGTGAAATATTCCATCGAGGAGTGCAAGGAGAGAGATGCAACATTTGCTGCACCGTTAAAGGTTAGGGTGAGACTTCATAATAAAGAGAATGACGAAATCAATGAACATGAGATATTCATGGGGGATTTACCTTTAATGACTGCAACAGGTACCTTTGTAATCAATGGTGCTGAACGTGTTATCGTTAGTCAGTTGGTTCGTTCGCCAGGTATTTATTATTCAGTTGCTCATGATAAAATTGGTAAGAAGTTATTTTCTGCTACCGTTATTCCGAACAGAGGTGCCTGGCTGGAATACGAAACTGACTCCAATGATGTTTTCTATGTTCGTGTAGATAGAACCAGAAAGGTGCCGATTACGGTATTAATCCGTGCACTCGGCATCGGTACCAATGCTGAGATCATTGAGTTGTTCGGTGAAGAACCAAAGATCCTGGCTAGTTTAACAAAGGATACATCTGAAAATTACCAGGAAGGTCTTCTGGAATTATATAAAAAAATCCGTCCGGGTGAACCGCTGGCAGTAGAAAGTGCAGAGAGCCTTATTACCAGTATGTTCTTTGACCCCAGAAGATATGATCTTGCTAAGGTTGGACGTTATAAATTTAATAAAAAGCTTCTGCTTCGCAACCGTATCGCCGGACATGTGCTTGCAGAGGATGTTGTAGACACTACAACAGGTGAAATTCTTGCAGAAGCAGGTACCGAAGTGACACGTTCACTGGCTGACGATATCCAGAATGCGGCAGTTCCTTTCGTTTGGATTCAGACAGAAGAACGCAATGCAAAAGTAATCTCCAGTATGATGGTTGACATTACGAATTTCGTAGATGTGGATCCAAAAGAAGTGGGTGTTACAGAGTTAGTATATTACCCGGTGCTTGAAAAAATACTGGAAGAAAATGACGATATTGAAGATATCAAATATGCAATCAAGCAGAATATCCACGAGTTGATTCCAAAGCATATCACTAAGGAAGATATTATTGCTTCCATTAACTACAATATGCATCTGGAATATGGAATTGGCAATGCAGATGATATTGATCATTTAGGAAACAGACGTATCAGAGCAGTGGGCGAATTGCTTCAGAACCAGTACCGCATCGGTCTTTCCAGACTG
>NZ_JAWYAJ010000310.1:0-24677 GCF_034124845.1 Robinsoniella sp. | reverse complement strand
GAAAGACCACGCTTTCTGCAGATCCGGGTCGTAAGTTAATCGGTGATGATGAGCATGGCTGGTCAGAAGAAGGGATCTTTAACTTCGAAGGCGGCTGTTACGCAAAATGTATCAATCTGGATCCGGAAGGAGAGCCGGAAATCTATGGGGCAATTAAATTTGGCAGCCTGGTAGAGAATGTCGTGATTGATTCCGAGAGCCGTGAACCTGATTTTGATGACGGGAGCCTGACGGATAACAGCCGTGTGGGATATCCGGTAGATTATATATCCAATGCTGCAATCCCAGGGGTGGGCGGTATTCCAAAAGTAGTGATCTTCCTGACAGCAGATGCATTTGGCGTCCTGCCTCCAATCAGCAGACTGGATCAGAACGCAGCGATGTATCACTTTGTAACGGGCTTCACATCGAAACTGGCAGGTACCGAGAGAGGGGTTCAGGAACCCCAGCCAACATTCTCTACCTGTTTTGGAGAACCGTTTATGCCTATGGATCCGTCCATTTATGCTAAGATGCTGGGAGAGCGTATCGAAAAATATAATACAAAAGTATATCTGATTAATACCGGATGGGCAGGCGGTCCTTACGGAGTGGGAAGCCGAATGAAACTGAGATATACCCGCGCTATGGTTACTGCCGCACTGAACGGCGATATTGACAAGGCTGAATATCAGCATGATGAAGTATTTAACTTAGATGTTCCGCAGACCTGCCCCAATGTTCCGGATGAGATTATGAATCCGCGTGATACATGGGAAGATAAGGCAGCTTATGACGAGTCTGCTAAAAAGCTTGCAAAAATGTTCCAGGATAACTTTGCGAAGAAATATCCGAATATGCCAAAGAACATTGCAGATGCAGGTCCAAGAGCATAATAAGAAGGAAAGGCAGCACTTACAAAAGATAAAAAAGCAGTATTTACAAAAGAAAAAACACTACTTACAAAAGATAAAAAGCCGCCCTAAAAGCAACATGCCTGCTTATTGGGGCGGCTGCATTTCTAGTTGCATTCATAGTTACATTTCAGTATCATTTCCAATACCAATTCTCTGCATTTAAATAGCATCGTCATAATATATGAAAAGATATATAAAAAGAAAGAAAATGGATTTGATCCTGTACCTGATCCGGTGTATAATTGCATAAGACAACATTACAGGAGGATAAAGTAAAATGACAGGAAAATCAAATTGTGACTGCTGTTTGAATTATGCTTATGATGAAGATTATGAATGTTATATCTGTGAAGTAAATCTGGATGAGGATGAGATGGGGCAGTTTATGAGAAATACATTTACCAATTGTCCTTATTTTCAATTTAATGATGAATATAAAGTGGTACGCAGACAGATGTAAGATTCCCCTTAAAAGAGGGAGAGCCAGTACCTTAAGGTACTGGCGGGTTATGAAAAAGATTTTTTAATAATGTGTTGTTTGTACTGATCGCTCTGTACAAGTAATACTATAATATGATTCTGTGAAAATTATGTGACGTATCATTGAAGAAAATGTGTGCATTTTATAAAATAAAAGGAAACTTATTTTTCCTCTCTTTTCCGGTATCATATTGTAACTGAATGAAAAAAATATTTTTGTACTGGCAGAACGTCTTAAAGAGATAAGATGCAGGGAGCAGCAGAAGTAATTGCTTACGGAACAGCCGTGAAATTTATGTAGCAGAGAAAATCCATGTTAACACGCTCTGAAGCAGCCTTAACATGGTTTTTCTCTGTGGTTTTAAGTTGAAAATTAATTGCCCCCTGGTCCGTCTTTGCGGGGTCTTGTGCTTTCGTCTTTGGGGATAATGTTGCCATTGCCAAATTCCGGTGGAAAGGTATTGGTTGCATTATCTGGTTTTGGTGTGTCAATTTCGGGAATATTTCCGTCATCGTAAACATTTGTTTTTGTATTGCCGTCGTCGATATTTATCATGTGTTGTTCCTCTCTTTCGCATGAATGTATGGTAGCCGGCTATTGGTTGCCTTCACCCTCTGCTACAATTTCTTCCAGTACGCGTATCAAGTCATGAATATTATTCAGTTGTACATTTTTTTCCAGGATCAGATTTTTCAGATCGATGGAAAGCGTTTCGAATTTCTCCTTTACTTCCGGAGCTACATAAGAAGACATTTTTCATCACCTCGTATATAATATGCACAGAAAATGGTAGTTTTATTCATCTGATTCCTTTTTGGCGGTATTGCATATGTTAGATATGTGGATAAATAAAGTGAGGTATGTGATATGGAAATAAAAAAAAGTATATTAACGAATTCGAGTTGTTATAAAACAGGCAGAACCATAAAGCCTCAGGGAATAATGACACATTCCACTGCAACACCCGGCGGTACGGCAAAGGACTTTATCAGCTACTGGAATGGAGATATAGATGCATGCACCAATTATATCATTGATGATACCGGTATCTATCAGCTGCTTCCTGAGACACACCGGTCATGGCATGCAGGGCCGCCGGCAAATGATATGTATATCAGCTATGAAATCTGCGAACCGGGAACTTTTTCATATAATGGGCAATGGCTGTCTATGGGAAATTATGATCCATCCCTGCCGGAAAATATCCGCTATTTTCGGAATGTATATGAAAAAGCAGTTTGGCTCAGCGCTTATTTTTGCAAAAAATACGGCTGGAAGCCAGACAAAGACCATGTTCTCTGCCATTATGAAGGATTTTTAAAAGGAGTGGCGACGGAGCACGTGGATGTAACCCATTGGTTCCCTAAACACGGTAAGAATATGGACATTTTCCGGGCAGATGTTAAAGCTGCAATAGAGAAAGATGATAAGCCGGGGAATCCCAAGCCGGAAAAGGATGTGCTGTACTGCGTCCAGGCAGGATCATTTCGGGATGAAAAAATGGCGAAAAGCCTGGCTGCAGTCTTAAATAAAAAAGGTTTCCAGGCATTTGTAAAAAAAGAAAATAAATTATATAAGATTCAGGCGGGAGCTTTTAAGGATAGAGAAAATGCGGTGAAGCTGGTCCAGAAATTAAAAGAAGCTGGATTTGAATCCTTTATACTGAAGAAGTCCTGATTTGCGTAAAAGAGGGTGTCTGGACGATGTACTAGGCAGAAATTCTGCCTTTTCCGTCTCCCGGCACGTTAATGAGATTTGCTCCAGGATTTAAAATTTTGACAAACCCGGAAAAAGACAAAAAAGGGGACCAGTTGCCTGGTCCTAAAAGGAAAGAGAAATGTATATAAAAAAAGCTTGTATGCTTTATTTATAAATAATACTATACTACGCAGATATGAATGAATTATGGCGCGGGACTTAATATATTCTAAAATCATTAAAGAAATTATAAAAAAACAGGAAAGTAAGATTTTATAAAATCATTATAAACTCTTTATGAAATACGTACTTTGCATTGACGAAAATTGCAGATTGTCTTATAATATTTTATAAGGAAGTAAGAAAAAAACAGGGAGATTACAGATGAATATTTTATTCTTTTTGACCCCAAAAAGTGAAGTGGCGTATTTATATGAAGATTATTCATTACGTCAGGCGCTGGAGAAAATGGAGCATCACAGATACAGCGCAGTACCCATCATTAACCGGAAAGGAAACTATGTTGGTACAATCACAGAAGGGGACATGTTATGGAATGTGAAAGACAAATATCTATTAGATTTACATAAAGCAGAAGAGATCCCGCTAACTCAGATTAAAAGAAGATGGTACAATGATCCCGTCAATGTTAATTGTGAGATCGAGGATCTGGTCATGACATCTATGAATCAGAACTTCGTGCCGGTGATCGATGATAACCAGACTTTTATCGGTATTATAAAGAGGAAGGATATCATTCAGTACTGCTATAACTGTTATAAAGGTCAGACTGATAAAATAAGTTAAAATTAGTAATGTTTGGAAGGACAGTTCAAATTTCACTTATATAGAACTGATCAAGCATATTTAAATGAATATTCAGAAAATTGCACCGGGTAACTAAAATTTACCCGGTTATTTTAGGAATATTCACTTTAACAATTCAATGTGTTACAAAACCACTTTGCCAAATTTGACATTGACAAAGAATGTAATAATTGGTAGAATACTTTTAGTCTGTATAAAAGGTGGTTTTACTATGAAAAAACGTATATTATCTATGTTAGTTGACAACACATCCGGCGTATTAAGCCGTGTGGCAGGTTTATTTAGCAGACGTGGCTATAATATTGACAGCTTGACTGTTGGTGTAACCGCAGATCCTAGATATTCCAGAATGACAGTTGTTGTATGTGGAGATGAATTGATCCTGGATCAGATTACCAAACAGGTAGCGAAGCTGGTAGATGTGGTAGATATTAAGACTTTAAGTCCTGATGAGAGCGTCAGCCGCGAGCTTATCCTTGTGAAGGTACGGGCAGATGCCGGCAACCGACAGGCAATTATTGCGGTAGCAGATATTTTCAGGGCAAAAGTTGTAGATGTGGCAGTGGATTCACTGATTGTGGAACTGACCGGAAACCAGTCAAAACTGGATGCTTTTATCAACCTTCTGGAAGGATACGAGATTCTGGAGCTGGCACGCACCGGCATTACCGGATTATCCCGTGGTGCTGAAGATATAAGGTATTTATAGAACGTCAGGTACATATGGAAAAGTACGCTAGAGGCTTTTAAACCTTTAACAAATATAAAACATTTGGAGGAAATGAAAATGGCAGCAAAAATTTATTATCAGGAAGATTGTAATCTTGCATTATTAGAAGGCAAAACAATTGCTATTATTGGTTATGGAAGCCAGGGACATGCGCATGCGTTAAATGCAAAAGAGTCCGGATGCAACGTAATCATCGGTCTTTATGAAGGAAGCAAATCATGGGCAAAAGCAGAAGCACAGGGATTTGAAGTTTATACAGCTGCAGAAGCAGCAAAAAAAGCAGATATCATCATGATTTTGATCAATGATGAAAAACAGGCTAAGATGTACAAAGAATCTATTGAGCCAAACTTAGAAGAAGGAAACATGTTAATGTTTGCTCATGGCTTTGCAATTCACTTTGGACAGATTGTAGCACCAAAGAACGTTGATGTTGTTATGATCGCTCCTAAGGGACCTGGACATACCGTAAGAAGCCAGTACCAGGAAGGAAAAGGAGTTCCTTGTCTGATCGCAGTACATCAGGATTCTACCGGAAAAGCACATGACAAAGGTTTAGCTTACGCTTTAGCAATCGGTGGAGCAAGAGCTGGTGTTCTGGAAACAACTTTCCGTCAGGAAACAGAAACAGACCTTTTCGGTGAGCAGGCAGTTCTTTGCGGCGGCGTTACCGCTCTTATGAAAGCTGGTTTTGAAACATTAGTAGAAGCTGGATATGAACCGGAAAGCGCATATTTTGAATGTATCCACGAAATGAAACTGATCGTAGACCTGATCTTCGAAAGCGGATTTGAAGGAATGAGATATTCCATCTCTAACACAGCTGAATACGGCGATTACATCACTGGACCTAAGATCGTTACAGATGAAACCAAAAAAGCAATGAAACAGGTATTGAAAGATATCCAGGAAGGTGTATTCGCACGTGACTGGTTATTAGAGAACCAGGTAGGATGCCCGAACTTCATGGCTAAGAGAAAACAGGAAGCAAATCACCAGTTAGAAGAAGTTGGTAAAGAACTTCGTAAATTATACAGCTGGAATGATGGAAACAAATTACTGGACAACTAATTCCAGATTAAGAGTCTATTTTAGATGCGTTGGGATTACTCAATGCAGATAGAAATAATATAAGCCGGTAACATGTGAAATTTGGATTCCCTCCCATAAGCGGAATGAAAGCTTATGGGGGAATCACGAACTCAAACATGTTACCGGCTTTTTCTTTTGCCTGTATAGAATCAGGAATTAAAGTAACGGTATACGATTCCTGATATGGCACGTATATTTGCCTGTGCCGCACCTGCATTGGAGATATTTGACATAACGCAGAGAATATAATCTGCTTTGGGAGAATAGACGATTGCCATATCATGCTGGTATTCATCTGTTTCTCCGGTCTTATTCGCCACAACTGTTCCGGAGGGAACACCTGAGGGTATTTTTATGCGGAAAGTCTGCTGCTTGAGCAGATCCAGCATTTTACCGGAATAGGTTTTGGAGACGCATTTACCGTTGTAGATGTCCTCTAAGATTTTACCCAGGTTTTGTACAGATGTCTGGTTCCAGGTTGTGCCGTTATTAATATCGTCGCCCCCGTTGGAGCTTGGATAAATAGCCTGCCCCTGATTGGTATCAGTATATCCATATTTTTTACAGAAATCATTCGTTGCATTTTTACCAATAGTCCGTACCAGCGTATTAAAGGATTCGTTGCTGCTGTAAGTGATCATAGAGTTGAGCAGTTGATTAATGTAACCGCTTTCTGAAAGTTTTCCGTTGTTAATGGCTTCGTAAACAGCTCCCATGGTAAATACTTTAATGACACTGGCTGCATAGTAATAATTATTGCCGATCAGACAGCTTTGGCCATCGTTTAAATTTTTAACATATACGGACCATCTGCCTGATGTGCAGGAGTTGTTAATATAAGAAGTTAACTCATCGTTGAGAGCGGATATAGACTGTGTTTTATTTTTGATCCACTTTCCGTTTTTATCTACGAAATAGCCCTGTACCCAGGTGTTAACTGCCATTTTACCATTGGAGTAAAAATAATAGTCATAGGTTTTTCTGCCTTTTTTTATTTTCTGCCAACCGGTTTGCATGACCCCTTTTTTATTAAAGTAATAAGTGGATTTGCCCTTTTTCAGCCAGCCGGTCTGCATAATGCCCTTGCTGTTAAAGTAATATTTCTTACCCTTTATGGACAGAAAGCCTTTTTGGATGATCCCCTTTTTATCAGCGTAGTACTTTTTGCTATTGAAAGTTTTGAATCCATTTGTACGCAGATATCCGTTTTTATCAAAGAGATATGTATTGCCTTTTATCTTTCTAAGACCTGTAGCAGCCGCACCATTGGAAGTCAGATATAATTTCTTACCCTTAAAAGTGACGAAACGGTTTTGAATCATCCTGCCTTTGGCATTAAAATAGTAGCGTTTGCCATCGATTTTATAGGTGGTATTACAGACTTTATTCCCGTTTTTATCGTAATAATAACGGTATTTCATCTGTACCCATCCGGTTTTGGCAGATTTCTCTTCTGCGGCATGTGCAGTGACCGGCAATGAGACTGCTGCCAGAACCAACAGTAACATCAGTAAGGATTGATACTTCAGATACTTCTTCATAAATCAAGATTCCCCCTTTTGGATTTGCTGCAGAAGCGGATGAATTCCTGTAAAGCGTGGGAGGGATAGGATGATTTTAAATATGCAAATCCGACCTGGCGCTTATGAATTGGGAATGCAAGCGGTATCTCCTGCAAAGTCTGGTTATCTAACTCTTCTTGGACAAATTTCTTGATGACACAGGCAACCCCAAGGCCTATTTTTGCAAAATCGATCAAAAGATCCATTGTGGTTACTTCCAGCAGGGTATTGGGTTCCAGCCTCTGTCCCGCCAGGTAATCATCGATATACTGTCGGGTCATATTGTCTTTGTCTAAAAGCATAAGAGTAGCTGTACTAAATATATCATAATTTTCCTCTTTTGTCCGTAAGAAAAGGTTATCCAGATAATTTTTGGAGGCAACGAAGACATCTTCAATTTCTTCTATGGCATGAAATTCAACCTGGGTGTTGTGTTCCGGTTCGCCAATCAGTCCAATGTCAATTTTCTGTTCTTCTAACAGCTGCAGGGTACGGTTGCTGGACTGGCATTCAATGGTTATGCGGATGTGAGGATACAGCTTGATAAATTCCTGTAAATAAGGGAGAAGCAGGTATTTGCAAAGAGTGGTGCTAACCCCTATGCGCAGGTGTCCAATTCCAAGGTCTGCTGCCATGCGCAGCTGCTCTTCTCCGATTTCAATCGCTTCAAATGCCGTTTTTACATGTTCGTACAGCAATTTACCCTCATCGGTGAGACGCACGCCTCTGGAGGTTCTGGAAAAGAGTACCGTATTCAGAGACTGTTCCAGCTTTTGAATGGACTTGCTGATTGCCGGCTGGCTGATAAAAAGTTCTTCGGCAGCCTTGGAAATACTGCCGGAGTTTGCTGTGGTAAAAAAGATTTTATAGAGTGACAGGTTCTGATTCATAGCTTCCCTCATTTCTTTATTTATTATCTTTTTTGATATTGGTATAACTTTAAGTTATGATAAATATTCGTAATATGTATTTCTATTATACCAATTTTTGTGTTATAATTCAAACAATAGTTAAAATCCATTTGTTTAAGGATTGAAATTCGTTCCTGTGCAGAGGATTGCACAGCACGGTTTAAACAGTAACTTTAATTTAACAATAATTAGGAGGACAAATAATATGGGAATGACAATGACACAGAAAATTTTAGCTGCTCATGCCGGACTGGAGTCTGTGGAAGCAGGACAGCTGATCGAAGCTGATCTGGATCTGGTTCTGGGAAATGATATAACTTCCCCGGTAGCGATTCATGAAATGGATAAAATGAAAACAGGAGAGGTATTCCATAAGGATAAAATCGCCCTTGTAATGGATCACTTTATTCCAAATAAGGATATTAAATCAGCAGAGCACTGCAAATGCGTTCGGGAGTTTGCCTGTAAGCATGATATCACCAATTATTTCGATGTAGGAGATATGGGGATTGAACACGCGCTTCTGCCGGAAAAAGGCCTGACGGTAGCAGGAGACGTAATCATTGGTGCGGATTCCCACACCTGTACCTATGGAGCTTTGGGAGCCTTCTCAACAGGCGTTGGAAGCACCGATATGGCAGCGGGCATGGCTACCGGAAAAGCATGGTTTAAAGTACCTTCTGCAATTAAATTCAATCTGGTTGGAGCACCTTCTAAATGGGTTAGCGGAAAAGATGTGATATTACATATTATCGGCATGATCGGTGTGGATGGAGCACTTTATAAATCTATGGAATTTGTAGGAGAAGGCGTTAAGAATCTTACTATGGATGATCGTTTTACGATTGCAAATATGGCAATTGAAGCCGGTGGAAAAAACGGAATCTTCCCGGTAGACGAGATCACAAAAGAATATTTAGATTCCCATACCAAGAGACCTTATACGGTATTTGAAGCAGACGAAGATGCAGTGTATGATGAAGAATACACCATTAATTTAAGCGAATTGAAGCCTACCATCGCATTCCCGCATCTGCCGGAAAACACGAAGACCATTGATGAAATTCAGGAAGATGTAGTCATTGACCAGGTTGTAATCGGTTCCTGCACCAACGGACGTATAGATGATTTAAGATGTGCAGCAGAAATCTTAAAAGACCGCCATGTAAAAAAAGGAATCCGTTGTATCGTCATTCCGGCAACCCAGAAGATTTATCTCCAGGCGATTGAAGAAGGGCTGATTCAGACCTTTATTACATCCGGAGCCGTAGTCAGCACACCAACCTGCGGACCATGTCTGGGAGGTTATATGGGAATTCTGGCAGCAGGAGAGCGCTGTGTATCAACAACCAACAGAAACTTTGTAGGACGTATGGGTCATGTGGAGTCAGAGGTATATCTCACCAGCCCCGCAGTGGCTGCTGCAAGTGCAATTACCGGTAAAATTTCAGCTCCGGCAGGATTAGGATTATAGGAGGAAGCATCGATGAAAGCAAATGGAATAGTATTTAAATATGGAGACAACGTAGATACAGATGTCATCATCCCGGCAAGATACCTGAATTCTTCAGATCCGGCGGAACTTGCAACACATTGTATGGAAGATATCGACAAAGAATTTGTAAACCAGGTGAAAAAAGGAGATATTATCGTAGCAGAGAAAAACTTCGGCTGCGGATCCTCCAGAGAACATGCACCAATCGCCATTAAAGCAGCCGGCGTAAGCTGTGTCATCGCAGATACTTTCGCAAGGATTTTCTACCGCAATGCCATCAATATTGGTCTGCCAATCATTGAATGTCCGGAGGCATCCAAAGGGATTGATAAAGGGGATGAAGTAGAAGTGGACTTTGACAGCGGCATGATTTATAACAAAACAAAAGGAACAGAGTTTAAAGGACAGGCGTTTCCGGAGTTTATGCAGAAACTCATCGAGGCCGGCGGATTGATTAATTATATTAATAATAAGTAAGGCTGGGCTACTGGTCTAAGTTGCTGCATGGGCATTTTATTGAAATAGGATGAATTGCTGGAATTGTTGGATGTCTGGGCGGATTTGATCATATTTTGAAATATTTCGAGGGATATAACGAAAGAGTCTATCATGAAGATAGGCTCTTTTGTATGTAATATTTTTGAAATCCGAACATAGGGATCGTTTATTTAAAGTTCGGAAGTAAGCTCTTTGATTTTTTCTTTAGCTTTGCTTAATAAGGCAATTCCCTTTGATGTAATTGAATAATATTTCCTTATTTTTCCGCTTTCCAGCTTTTCTTCAACAGTAACTAATTCTGCTTTTTCTAATTTGTGTAAGATAGGATATAGTGTACCTGCGCTTATTTCATAGCCGTGATGCTGCAACTCTTCTATCATCCAAGAACCGTAAAATGGTTCTTTCTGTGCATGCTGCAAGATATGAATTTGAATAAATCCTAAAAATAACTTTCTTAAAATAGGGTCTTGCATTATGTTACCTCCCATGATATAGTGATATCGAAATTCAATAACGAAAATAGATATCTATTTTCGATATCTATATGATACCACAAAAAATAAAAACGTCAAGGGGGTAGCCATTATCGAACATATAATAGAAACTGAGAATTTATGTTTTCAAGATTTCTTGCGATATCCAGACATTATCATCGAAAAAAATACAGTCACATTTATAAAGGGGGCAAGCGGCTGCGGAAAAAGCACGTTACTTAAACTGTTTAACGGAACAATTTCACCAAGCATAGGTTGTGTGCTGTATGGCGGGAAAGATATTTCTTTGCTGGATAAGATTGCATTAAGAAGAGATGTTTTGCTAGTTAAGCAAGTACCCTATTTATTTCAAGGAAGTATTTATCAAAATTTTGTGGCTTTTCATCAAGTGCATGAAAGCATTTGTCCCAGTCAATCTGATATAAGCAATTATCTGGATCTTTGCTGTATATCAGTTGCATTAGAAACGCGATGTGATACCATGTCCGGAGGTGAACGGCAAAGAGTATTTTTAAGTATTGCTCTTTCCTTAATGCCTAAGGTATTGTTGTTGGATGAGCCAACTTCTGCCTTAAATAAAGAACTATCAAACGAATTGTTATATAATATTATTGAGCATTGTAAACAACAAAATGTATCATTAGTAATTGTTAGCCATGATTTAGAATTGCAATCTACTTTTGCGGAAAAAATTATTGAATTGAGGAGAGGATAATGAGGGAAGTTATTCAAATAGATTATGGACGATTTTTGCTAATATATCTGCTATTGCTAATCGTATTAGCAGTTATGAAAAAATGTAAAATGCAACAATCAAAATTACTACTTTTGGGTAGTGTGCAAATGACTGTGCAGTTAGTGATAGCGGGATTTCTCTTAACATACATATTTGAAAATCCGAAGCCAATATATACGATAGCCTATATTATCTTGATGATTTCATTTGCAATATACAGAGTGTTATCTAAAAACAAGGAGCTGAACCTTAAGTTTAAATTATATATTGCCTCTACACTTTCGATATCGGGCATTGGAATTATTGTGTTTTTTATTGTTGTTGTGGTAAATGAAAATTTATTTAATCCTCAATACGCCATTCCCTTAAGCGGAATGATATTTGGAAATGTTATGACAGGATTAAACCTGGGTTTGAAAACATTTCGTGAAAGTATAGATACGGAGCGAAATAAAATGGAGGCGCTTTTGAATTTTGGCGGTAAGCCGAATGATATTTTACGCCCATTTGTTTTTCAAGCACTTGAAACGGCACTGTTACCAACAATAAATTCTATGGTGGGTATGGGAATTGTTTCGTTGCCCGGAATGATGACTGGACAAATTTTATCTGGTACGCTTCCTACAACAGCAATTCTTTATCAAATTGCAATTATGATTGCAATTACCACGGTCGTATGCTTTTCTGTGTTTGGGTCACTGTATTTAGGATATCAAACACTATATAATAGTAATGCACAATTTAATTTTTAATTAATAAAAAGATCGAAGGAGAATATTACAAAATATAAGACATACTGTGCTAATTGTAATAGGCACAACGCATAAAAAAGCAATACATTAATGACCAAGCCCATAACCGCCTAACCGCAGTTATGGGCTTCAAAAATCTTTTTTATTGTTTCGCTGAAAATACATATGGGCGTGGAGTATGCCACTGTTAAATGTTCCACATATTAAAAGCTGCTTTAACTATTCATGCTATTTGTTCAGCTGTTATTGTTAGAGGGCAAAGTTTGCATAAGAGCAAAGAATTGTTTAGGATCACCACTGCTAAAGTATTTATACCATGCTTCCAGCGTGTCTGATTGAAAAACGTTTAAATGTTCAATTATCTGTTTCGTCCACAACAAAGCTCCGGTACAACTTGCAGTAATAAGATTGTTATCAGATACAGATGGTTTGTCTATATAAAAACGTTCCCCTTTATAACCGGGAGCAACCATTTCAAGAAATCCCGTTCCATTACTGGTATGCAGACGCTGATCTAATACTCCAAAGGCAGCAAGCGCAGCAGTAGCCCCGCAAATTGCGCACACTGTTGCCCCTATAGAAAGAAAATCATTTGCTTTTTCAATAATAGCAATATGTTTTGGGTCATTCCAAGTATCTGCACCCGGCAATATCAACATGCTTGTTTCACATACAGGAATATCACTGATTAAGCAATCAGGTACGATTGTTAGTCCACCCATTGTTTTGATTGGCTCATTAGAATAACTAACCATTTTGAGCGATACACGCTGTGCATCTTTTTTGAAAAATCGACCAGAATTCAACTCCGAAGTAACATATCCCAGTTCCCAGTCAGCTAAAGTATCAAGAACGTAAATATAAATTGTAGACATAAATTTCCTCCATTTTTATCGTTTTATTGAGTCGTTTGCTTTTTTATTGTATCATGTGATCACTGACAACTGTATGGCAACAATCATTTGATAATAATAAAATAAAAAGTACATGTGTATGACTCTATTTCTTTAAAAGTATTTATCTACGATATTATATGGATAATATCTCCGGTATTACGGGTATAGTGATAATCAAGCCTTGCAACGTATTTTAAAAGAAGAATGGGTAATTGAAGGTGAGGATGGCGCGCCTCCGTTTCTTGATGAAATTGATGGTTATACATTTCGTGGCTGGGATATGGGAAAAACGTATACAGATGTATATTCGTTAATTATATTTACGCCGATTATTATTCTGGAAAATATCAGACACATAAGGTAGAGATTATTAATTATGATAATAAACCGATATGTAATCCGCAGTAAGTAATAGACGGTAAGACAGCGAGCAGCCCCATCCAGCCATACAGGGAGGGAAACTATACTGCCTATCCGTTGCCACCGCTCGAAGTACCATTCTAATTAAAGTAAAGGAGTGATAATTATAGAACATTTGTATGTCTCTATTTTTTGAAAATATTTATCTACGATATGAAATGGATAATGTTACCAACTAGACGAGAATGGCTACCAGTTAGTCAATAGGGGATGAAAAAATTGATTAAAATATGATATATATTTATATAATACTGTGAACTTTTTGTGAAAATATAGGAAGAAGGGAGAAGAGTAAGATATTACTATTTGGCAATTCCAGATTCATATTAGCAATTAATATGTTCAATGAAACTACCAAAGAGAAAAGGGAGAATATCTATGAAGAGAAAGATGAAGATTTCAGGCAAAAAAGTAGTAAGTAGCTGTTTGGTATTCGCAATGATGTGTCAGTTGGTTGGCAGCAATAATATGATGATCGCAAATGCAGAAAATGAAACGGATGCAGAAACGTATTGATAATGATGTGAATATTATTAACATGAGCTTTGGAACATCCACATATTCAAATGCTATGAAAAAAGCTGTAGAAGATGCGTATGATGCGGGTATATTAATGGTGGGAGCATCAGGAAATAACGCAGGCAAAGTGGAATATCCTGCAGCATTTAAAGAAGTAATGGCAGTTGCAGCTACTACCCCTGAAGCAGAGATAAGTTCATTCAGCAATACAGGAAAAGAATTGGATATAGCAGCGCCGGGAGAAAAAATTCGAACTTCATCATTCTTTGGAGGAATAGTTGTAACTCATGGAACCAGCATTGCTGTTCCTCATGTAGTGGGAATTGCTTCATTATTATGGGAGAAAGATTTATCTAAATCACATGAATTTATTAGACAATTAATCGATTCAACCTCTAAAAGTATTTCTAATTCGGATAATCCAGATACTTTTAAAGAAATTAATGAAGATGAAGCGTATGTAGAGGGTAGATGGGGATGGGTTAATCATCAAAAACTTGCTGACTATGGTATAGAAGACTATTATTTCGATGCAAAAACTGTATCTATTATAAAGGCAGGAGTAGTTTATCCAGATTTAGCAGAGGCTAAAATAACCGGATATGGTAATTTTCCAGAATATCATGGCGGTGTTGAATGGGAGAAAACTGAAACAGAAACAGTAGAAGTCAACTATGTAGCTTGCTATGAGTTCCTGACTAGAATTGCTTTAAAAGGTGGAGATACATCACAATTTACTGACTATAAATTAGTGAAAGGATTAGATAAGAAAGTGTTTAATAAAATTAAATCGAAAATAAACACAACACAATTCGGCTCATTACCTTGGAGCCAGATACTTGCGCAATACGGAAATACAAAAACAAACCGAAAATATTTCTTATTCGGAGCTGCCATGCATCTTATAACTGATTCGTTTGCTCATATAACTAGATATAAAAATAATGGTGTGATTGGTGATTTTATTTCACATAATGGAAATTTGGGTGCAGATGATCCAGGTACTTGCCCCAATAGATTTAAAGTGGCAAAAGAAGGCGCAAGTTGGTGCATGACCTCTCTATATGCAGGTGTGATAGGTAATTATGAAGACTATATATGGGCAATAGATGATGCTTATAATAATACTTTTGTAAAAAAGAGAATATATAGATACAGCATTGCAAATGCTGGCAGTCCTGAAAAGATATCGGAATGGATGGATCTATCTGTTTTAAAAAGTGCGTCGTATTAAATTAAGGAGATTGAGTATGAATAGAAGAAAAAAAGTGTTCTTAACTGCTTTTATATTATCATTGATGATGATCTTGTTACCGCTAAATGTAATGGCAGCTAAAGGTAAAACTATCCCTAATAATAATACAGGGATACCAGATAAAGTTCTGTATCAGAGTATTTTGCGAAAACTTGGAAAAAATAAAACAGAAACATTTACCAAAGAAGAGACAAATAAGATAACGCGTTTAAAATCTAACAATTATAATGATAAAGATAAAATAAAATCATTAAAAGGAATAGGATATCTAAAAAATCTTAAGTATTTAGATGTTGCTGTCAATCAATTGACGTCTTTATCAGGAATTGAAAAATTATCTAAATTAGAAACGTTAATCGTTACGCAAAATAATTTAACATCTTTATCTGGAGTAAAAAAATTAAAGAATTTAACAAAACTAGATGTATCTGAAAATAAGATTAGAAATATTAATGAAATCAAGTATTTACATAAGCTAAAATATATTAGTATTACTGGTAATTCAATATCCAATATAAAAAGTATAGAAAATTTGACTGAAATAAAATCATTATATGCATCATATAATAAAATAAAAACGTTACCTAACCTAAAAAACAAAACCAAATTAGATTCTATTGCTTTCGGACATAACCGAATAAGTGAAAAAGAATTTAATAAGAAAATACCAACCAAATGGAAGGAAAATAGAGATTGGTATAAAAGTCAAATTCAGCGTCAAAACCTTGTATACACTATAAAACCAATACAGCCTAGTTCATTCAATAAAATTAATAAAAATACCAAGACAATCGTTGGAAAAGCACAAAAAGGAGCAAGAATTATTCTTAGAAATCCAACAGGAAGAAAAATTCATTCAGTTAAATCAGTAAAAGCAGACAGCAGAGGCAGATTTACTTTTAAGAATCTGGATTTAACGAAATGGGCTGGCAAGACATTGTCGTTTGAGTCATATATTATAGATCCTTTTTACAGTGAACCAAATACACTAAAGATTGAATACTTTACAGTTGGTAAATAACTAATAAAATTCAATAGCAAGCCTGTAGCCGCTTAACCGCAGTTATGGGCTTTTTCAATTAAGGAGAAAATTTTAAAACAGTAAATTCAATATCAGCACTAAAAGCACAAATAATGAAACAAATGGAAGCAGCGGTAACAGAAACAGTAGATGACTCATTCAAAGACCTGCACACAAACGTTGACAGCTTCTACAATTCACCCCAAGGAAGATATTCCAGAACCGGACAATTAGCAGAATCACCGCAGCATGACGGCATCAAGTCAGGAGGGGATACAGTAACCGGAGGAATAAGTCTGGACACGGCCTATCGATACGACCCAAGCGGACGAGACACCCAGACAATTTACGGTTACGCTGAAGACGGCGGACTGATCGGAAAAGGCGGATTCTGGGCAAAAACAAAAGAAGACTTTGAACGCAATATAAAAAGAGCATTTGGCAAACGGTTTAAATAGGAAAGTAAGCAGGAAACTTGATTTCACAAAAGATTAGGTCATATCCTAAATTGAATTTGGCAAGGGGATTTCCCCTGATCAAATAATAGGGCAAGATTACATAATTTCCAGATATTACCAGGCATAGCCAGCAGAGAAAAGTTGTATAGCCCAGATTCGGGCGATATAATTGTCTTGAAAGGATGTGGCTGGAATGTATGATATCAGTAGTTTGGAACCGGGGGAATGCTTTTATTATGTTTTTGAATACTATTATTTTCAACACCTGAGAGTACTCAAGAAAAGAGCGGAGATGATGCGGGTAGAAATCGTTGGTTCGGATCAGGACAAAGATGATATACGAATTATCGATTTTGACCAGTGTGTAGATTGTTTTGAAACATTGGAGGAAGCGAAAGAGATATATGAAAGAAATCTCAAAACCAGAAAAGAAGAACTGTCGGATATTGATTTTTTATTTGATGAACTTATTAAAGAAGCTGGGGCAAGCACGGAACTTTATCAAGTCTGGTGCAGCGTTCCCGCTCAAAATCGGGGCAGGTCTGGTTACAGGTGGGTCAGGAAGCGCATTTGATACCGCAGACTAGAATCTTCCCACAGGCATTGGTCTTTCTGCAGTGATACCGATGGACACAGAAGTTCTTTGCATTGTAAAAAGTGCCCTTATGATACCAGTCTGACAAACGATGTGCCTTGACTTCTTTAGAGATGGTAGCCGGATCTTTACACAGTTATTTGGCAATGGCCTTGAAGGTACAGCCTTTATTAAGAGAGTTTTCAATGTATATACGGTCTTCAAGGGTAAGATGTTTCAGGTTACCGGGAATATATTTGCTCATAAAATCTCCTTCTACTGCTGTCAGAAGGAGACATAACCAGTTAAAATAATTGGAGAATCAGCGCTAGGAGGTGTTGGGATAAAAAATAGTACTTTTGTAATTCCTAACGGAGTAGTTACTATAGGGAAGAACGCTCTTATGGGATTTCATAGTACATTAAAAGTCAATCCTTCAGTTGACCTAATTATTCCAGATAGTGTTTTGACAATCAGTGAGAGTTCATTTGGAATGGCAAACTTTAGAACTATAAAATTTTCAAATTCAATTAGGACAATACCTATACGTGCTGTTCAGGGAAATGAGAATTTAATAAATGTTATTCTACCTAGTAACTTATTGAATATTGAAGAAGGAGCTTTTAGTAATTGCTCAGAACTGAAAGAAATCAAATTACCAAATACAGTACAAACTATTGGTGAACACGTATTTAATAATTGTATTTTACCAACAGACATCAACATCCCCGGCTCAATGCAAACCATCGGAGCCAACGCATTTGCTGGCTGTCGCAGACTATTTAACGTAACAATGCAAAGTGAAAACCTAAATGGTTTCCCAAAGGGCTTTTAGTTAAGAATAATAAGAAAAGAGCAGAGGCAATTAGAAACGATCTTGTGTCGGAGTATACAGGATATGAAATTATAAAAGATTATGCCAACATGACTGTAGGAAATTATGTTGAGGGATATCTTGAGAGAAAAAGCCGTTTATTGACGAGATAACGTACCAAGGACACATAACGGATCTAAAACATGTAAAGCAATACTTTGATCATAATGAAAAAGCAAAAGGGTTAAAAGTTAAAGATCTTAATGTTCAGCATATTAGAGAGTTTTATGAGTATTTATCAGTTCATGGTAGATTAGTTCATCGGAAATCAGATACAGATAATGGGTTAAGTAGAAAATCAATTAAACATGTTAGCACTTTAATTAAAGGGGCTTTTGATGAAGCAGTCGAATGTATGGCATTAAAAGCTAACCCGGCAAGAGGCGTTAAAATTCAGATTAGAAGATCTTTTTGTATTCGCTTTAATGTATGGAATGAGAAGATCTGAAGTATTAGGTCTTAAATGATCGGCAATAGATATTTTTACTTGAGAAAACGGGAAATTGTATACTCCAGACTATTATACTAAATCATTCAAAAAAATAGTAAGGGCTGATCCTAAGTTATCTTCTGATCTAAGACTGCATGATTTACGTGCAAGCTGTATTTCTCTTTTGGTAGAAGATAACTATAGTATCAATGATATTCAAGACTGGGTTGGTCAAAAAGTCATTGAAACAACTTTGCAAGTTTATGCAAGAGTGAAGAAAAATAAGAAGTTTGTCATCTCAGATGCGCTTGTGGAAAAGTTTGATCTAAATCCAAAATGTTAGAACAGTGTTAGAACAGCCTTTTAAAAAACAAAAAACACCAACTTCCATATCTCAGAAAGTCAGTGTTTATATGTGTTTTCATCATCGGAGTGACAAGATTTGAACTTGCGACCTCTCGGCCCCCAGCCGAGCGCGCTACCAAGCTACGCCACACTCCGTTGATGCATATTATAGCAACAAATTGAGAAAAAAGCAAGTTCTATTGTGCATATTTTTTAGAACAATTTTAAAACAATTTTATAACAACTATTTTAAAACTTGAAATTTGATATTTTAAAATACCCCTAAGTGTTCGATAAGAATCTTCGATCCCATAAGAATCAAGATAATTCCGCCTGCCAGTTCTGCTTTTGATTTATAGCGTGCGCCGAAGATGTTGCCTATTTTCACACCGATAAAAGAACATGCAAAAGTTACGATTCCAATAAAGGAGACGGCAGGGACAATATCTACACTTAAGAAGGCAAAGGTAACCCCTATAGCCAGGGCGTCAATGCTGGTGGCAACGGCAAGTACCAGCATGGTCTTCATATCCAGAGAATCATTACAGCATTCCTGCTCTTTGCTAAGGGCTTCTCGAATCATATTAATGCCGATGATTCCAAGCAGTATAAAGGCGATCCAATGGTCGATACTGGTTATGTAATCTTTAAACTGCACGCCCAGAAAATATCCGATGAGCGGCATGCCTGCCTGGAATATACCGAAATAAAGCCCTACGATACAACATTTTTTAAATGTACTTTTGGGCATAGATAAGCCCTTACAGACGGATACGGCAAATGCATCCATAGAAAGTCCTACTGCTAAAATAAACAATTCTGCTAAATTCATTTCATTCCTCCTGGGTAAGTGTATGTATTTTCAAAACGGTGTTGGCAGGCCATAAGAAAAGACTTATCCGCAGATAGATTATCTGCAGATAAGTCTCGTTATTTAAAGCAGAACCAGATAATTAATTATCAGTATGTTGACCCTGCTACACATGTGTGCTAACTACTCCCTTATGCTGACGTTAACGTTTGTTTTGAATAGTATATAATAATTTTTATCATTTGGCAAGTAAAAGATCAATTAGTTAGATGTCAAACTTTATAAAAAGTTTATAATTTTTTTGTTGAATTAGAAAATAACGGGTGATAATATATTCGTTAGATGTCTAACTAAAAAACGAGACTTCAAATGATGTACAGATAGGGGTGAATAAGATGGACATGGATTTATGTGCAAAGGTCAAATTCAGTGAATGGGCGATACAGAGATATGAGTTCCGTTATCTGCGGCATGAACTGGACAATGAGAGACTCTATAAAGGAGACCCCAGGCTGCTGATGTTTATTTCCCAGACAGAGGGATGCAGCCAGACACAGATCGCGAAGAACCTTTGCATAAAGCCGGCTACGCTGACGGTAATGATTAAGAGAATGGAAGCGGCTGGGCTGATCAGCCGGAAATCAGATGAAAAGGATATGAGAACCCAGCGGGTTTACATAACCAAACGTGGAAAAGAGACAGCAGAACGGACCAGAGATGTTTTCGGGAAAGCAATAGAGGATATCTATGACGGTTTGACGGAATCGGATCTTTCGGAGTACCTGCGTATTATGGAAAAGATTCAGAAAAATCTTGTAAGACTGACAGACAGTATTCCAAAAGAAGCCTTTGATTTTGAACTGCCACGTTAAAAAGTTACACTTTAGTAATGAGAGGAGATATTATGTTTAAAATTTTTAAGTATCTAAAGAAATCAGCCGGGATAATACTGGTAATTGTCCTGTTGCTGTTCCTTCAGGCTTATTGTGATTTATCATTGCCTGATTATACTTCGAAGATTGTAAATGTCGGTATTCAGCAAAATGGTATTGAAGATGCTGTTGCAGATACAATCCGCGGGGAAACCATGGATAAACTGTTTATCTTTATGGATGAGGATGCCATGAATCTGGTGAAAGAAAATTATACACTGGAAAATGACATGTGGTCACTGAATAAGGTAGACAAAGAAACCAGAAATCAATTAAATGGAATTTTCGGAAAGCCGATGCTGATGGTGTATGGTCTCACTTCGGATTCTGATCAGAGTAAAGAGATTCTGGCTCAGATGAACCTGCCGGAAGGTACCGATCCATTTACGGTATTTGCCCAGATGCCAAAAGAGCAGATGGATAAAGTAATGGAGGGTATGAGTGAGAAGCTGGATAAGATGCCGGAATCCATTATCACACAGTCGTCGATTAATTTTGTGAAAGCAGAATATCAGGGACAGGGAATCGACATGGATGGCATGCAGACAAATTATATCCTGAAATCAGGACTTGTCATGCTGGCATTTGCCCTGACTATTATGATTGCAGCTGTTTTGGTTACATTCTTATCCTGCCGGGTTGCCGCATCCTTAAGCCGTGACTTGCGTGAAAAGGTATTTGAAAAAGTAATTTCCTTTTCCAATGCAGAATTTGATAAGTTTTCCACAGCGTCTCTGATTACCAGAAGTACCAATGATATCCAACAGGTACAGCTGTTAATGACAATGCTTTTCCGTATTGTCCTTTATGCGCCTATCCTGGGTATTGGAGGTGTTATACATGCGCTTGGTACTAATAAGTCTATGGCGTGGATCATTGCGGTAGCAGTAGGTGCAATTCTGGTTGTAGTGGGTATTCTCTTTAGTGTAGCCATGCCGAAGTTCCAGTCTCTGCAGAAATTAATTGACCGTCTGAATCTGGTATCCAGAGAAATTCTGCAGGGTGTTCCGGTTATTCGTGCTTTCAGTACAGAGAAACATGAGGAAGATCGTTTTGAAACCGCTAACCATAATCTAATGAAGACAAATCTTTTTGTTAACCGCTGTATGACGTTTATGATGCCTCTTATGATGTTTATCATGAACGGTATTACAGTATTGATAGTATGGAAAGGTGCAGCCGGAATTGACAATGGAAATATGCAGGTCGGTGATTTGATGGCATTTATCCAGTATACCATGATGATAATAATGTCCTTCCTGATGCTTACCATGCTTTCCATTATGCTGCCGAGAGCCAGTGTATCTGCTTCGCGTATTAATGAGGTACTGGCAACAGAAGTGATTCTCCATGATCCGAAAGATCCGAAGAAGGCAGACAGAAGCAAGAAAGGTGTCGTTGAATTTAAAAATGTTTCCTTTGCCTATCCGGAAGCCGAAGAAAATGTACTTTCTAATCTGAACTTTACGGCAAGACCGGGTGAAACAACAGCAGTTATTGGAAGTACCGGATGCGGTAAATCTACGCTGGTAAACCTGATTCCAAGGTTTTTTGACGTGACAGAGGGCCAGATTCTGGTAGACGGTGTGGATGTACGGGAAATGAGCCAGCATGAGCTTCATGATAAAATCGGATATGTACCTCAAAAGGGTGTTCTGTTCTCAGGAACCATTGCCACCAACCTGCGTTACGGCAAGGAGGATGCAACGGATGAAGAAGTGGCAAAAGCAGCTGAAATAGCTCAGGCATATGACTTTATCCAGGAAAAAGATGAAAAATTTGATGCACCGATTGCCCAGGGCGGAACCAATGTGTCCGGAGGACAGAAGCAGAGGCTTTCCATTGCCAGAGCAATTGCAAAAGAACCTGAGATCTATATCTTTGACGATAGTTTCTCAGCGCTGGACTATAAGACGGATGTTGCCCTCAGAGGAGCGTTGAAAAATGAAACCAAAGATGCCACAACGATTATTGTTGCACAGCGTATCAGTACGATCCTACATGCAGAGCAGATCATCGTTCTGGATGAAGGAAAAGTGGCAGGTATCGGAACACATCAGGAATTACTGAAAAACTGCGACGTATATTATCAGATTGCAGCATCACAATTGTCAAAGGAGGAATTGTCCAATGAGTAATGAGAAACACAACAGGGCCCGCGGACCAATGGGACCGGGCGGACATATGGTTCCGGGTGAGAAGGCAAAAGATTTTAAGGGTACGATGAAGAAGCTCATAGGATATATGGGCAGATATAAATTCCGTTTTTTGATTATGATGGTCTTCGCGATTGCCAGTACCACATTTGCAATCATCGGACCTACTATTTTAGGTAATGCAACGACAGAAATTTTTAACGGATTAATGGGCAGAATTAATGGAACTGGCGGTATTAACTTTGATAAAATCGGAGAGATTCTCCTTACGCTGCTGGGATTATATGTGATGAGTGCCTGTCTTTCCTTTATACAGGGCTTCATAATGTCGGGGATCTCCAATGATGTATCGTATAATTTGAGAAAAGATATATCACACAAGATTAACCGTATGCCGATGAAGTATTTTGAAAGCAGAACAACAGGTGAAATTCTTTCCAGAATTACCAATGACGTAGATACGCTGGGCCAGAGTTTAAATCAGAGTGTTACTCAGCTGATTACCTCAGTTACCATGCTGATCGGTGTATTTATAATGATGCTGCGTATCAATATCATAATGACGGTTTGTGCCCTTTTAATTCTTCCGATATCCATGCTGATTATCAGCAGGGTTATGAAGTTTTCACAGAAGTTCTTCCAGCAGCAGCAGAAATTCCTGGGCGATGTAAACGGACAGGTGGAAGAAGTATACAGCGGTCATAATATTGTAAAAGTATTCAATAAAGAACATGCGGTAGTAACAGAGTTCAAAGAAACCAACCAGAAATTATATGAATCTGCATGGAAGTCCCAGTTCTTTTCTGGAATGATGATGCCTATTATGCAGTTTGTAGGAAATCTGGGATATGTTATGGTTGCCCTTCTTGGAGGTTTCCTGGTTATTAAGGGAAGTATTGAAGTAGGTCAGATACAATCCTTCTTTCAGTACATCCGTAACTTTACCCAGCCGATTCAGCAAATTGCACAGGTAACCAATATGCTGCAGGCTACGGCAGCGGCTTCGGAACGTGTATTTGAATTCCTGGAGGAAGAGGAAGAAGACCAGAAGGTTGAAAATCCGGTTCATATCGATCACTTACAGGGAAAAGTAGAATTTGAACATGTAAGCTTTGGCTACAACCCGGACCATATCACAATTCATGATTTCTCAGCCAATATCAGCGAGGGTCAGAAAATTGCGATCGTGGGACCGACAGGAGCAGGTAAGACCACAATGATTAAGCTTCTGATGCGTTTCTATGATGTCAATACCGGTTCCATAAAGGTAGATGGCCATGATCTACGTAATTTCAATAGAAGTGAACTTCGTGAGATGTTCGGTATGGTATTACAGGATACCTGGCTGTACAATGGAACGATCATGGAAAATATCCGGTACGGCCGTCTGGGAGCTACAGATGAAGAAGTCATCGAAGCTTCCAAAGCGGCGCATGCCCATAACTTTATTAAGACACTGCCAGGGGGATATAATATGGTATTAAATGAAGAGACCAGTAATATTTCCCAGGGACAGAAGCAGCTTCTGACCATAGCCAGAGCGATTCTAGCAGATCCCAAGATCTTAATCCTGGATGAAGCTACAAGTTCCGTTGATACAAGAACAGAAGTGCGTATCCAGAAAGCGATGGATTATCTGATGAAGGGGCGTACCAGCTTCGTAATTGCCCATAGATTGTCTACGATTCGTGATGCGGATCTGATACTGTTTATGAAAGACGGAAATATTGTAGAGCAGGGTAACCACGATGAGCTGATGGCGAAGAACGGATTCTATGCGGATCTGTATAACAGCCAGTTTATAAAAACTGCA
>NZ_JAWYAJ010000309.1:0-6809 GCF_034124845.1 Robinsoniella sp. | reverse complement strand
CACAAGGGGTAAATGCACATTCTATCTATCCCTGTGACGCCTCCGGAGCAAACGGTCTGTATGAAGAGATCACAAAAAAAATGGGTGTTAATGTAATTAACTTTGGTACGGATACCGCCAAACCTACAACTGCTTCCTTCGCAGTGGCTACCGATGTAAAACAGGCGGCGTATGATGCAACAGAAGCGGTTATCAAGATGATGGGTGAAAAAGGAAATATCTTAAACGTTCTGGAAGTACTGGAAGATCCCAATACGGCACTGCGCAAAGAAGGTGTGGAAGAAGCGGTAGCAAAATATCCGGATGTAAAAATCATTCAGGAAATAGCCGGAATTAAAACCCAGGAAGAGGCAGTCAGCAAAATTGAAAGTGCACTTTCTGCAAATGTTGGGAAAATTGATGGTATCGTATGTACCGGACTTGTGACAAGTGTAGGTATGACACAGACTTTATCCGACTATTACGAGAAACAGGGGGATGACAAGCATATCTTTACGGTTGCGATTGATACGGACTCTGGTGTAATGAAAGGTATTGAAGATGGAATCGTAGATGCGACAATTGCCCAGAATACCGCAGGACACGGTTATATCTCCTGTATGATTCTAAAATATATGGGAGAAGGATATCAGGTAAAGAATGAGCAATATTTTATTAATGCGGGTAATGTTATCGTAACGAAAGACAATCTGACTACCTATGAAACAGAACTGGATCAGGTAACCCAGGATATTTTAGGAAAACTCACAACGGAATATCTGACGAAATAGAATAATGTGCCTTCCAGAGAAAATACGCTGCTATAAAGAAGCATTTTCGAAGGGAGGCATCAGTGGAGGTTTGTATGCTGGAATTAAAAAATATAAGTAAAATTTTCCCGGGGGTTAAAGCACTGGATGATGTTTCCCTAAGCTTTTGCAAAGGTGAAATACATGCTTTAATGGGTGAAAATGGTGCCGGGAAATCAACCCTCATGAAAATTATAACGGGAATTTATCATCCGGATATGGGAGAGATGTATCTGGATGGAGAGAAAGCAGATATCAAGAATTTCAGGGATGCAGTTGCCCATGATATTAATATGGTAAGTCAGGAAATTCAGGTTATCCCGGAATCAACGGTGGCTGAAAACATTATTTTAGACCGGATTGACCAGTTTAAAAAAAGAGGGATGGTGGACTGGAAGCGGATTAATGAGACAGCGGAGAAGTATCTGCGCATTGTGGGACTGGATATCAGCCCAACCCAGAAAATTGAGCATCTGACGGCAGCTCAGAAGCAGTTAATTCAGATAGCGAAAGCGTTGTCCTCAAATGCAAAATACATACTCCTGGATGAGCCTACATCCTCTTTGACCACTTACGAGAGCAATAATCTGATTAAGATTGTAAAGCGTCTAAAGGAGCAGAATGTGGCAGTTATCTTTGTATCCCATAAACTGGAAGAGGTAATTGCACTTTGTGATAAAGTATCCGTACTGAGAGACGGGAAATATGTGGGGACAAAAAGCTGTGTGGGAATTACCAGACAGGATATTGTAAAAATGATGATTGGGCGTGAGGAATCAAATGAACACCTGGGATTTTTGGATGTGAAAGAAGATGTGGTGCTGGAAGCGAAAAATATCACCACATACGGGCAGTTTGATCATGTTGGGTTCCAGTTAAAACGTGGGGAAATTCTTGGATTTTATGGTTTAGTTGGCTCCGGAAGGACAGAATTAGTGAGGCTTTTAATTGGTGCAGATAAAATGGATCAGGGTGAAGTTTATGTAAAAGGAAAAAAGGCATCCATTAATTCTGTCCAGGACAGCCTGGAGCGGTATGGCATCGGGTATGTATCGGAAAACAGGAAAGAAGAAGGACTGATTCTGGACTTTTCGGTTGGCACAAATACAACCATAACAATATGGTCGCGCATACGCAATAAGTTTAAGAAGATCAGCGTAAAGGAAGAAGAGAAAACGATCCGCTATATGATCGACAAAATGAAAATCAAGACGCCCACTGCGGAAACCAAAGTAGGAAGCCTCTCCGGCGGAAATCAGCAAAAGGTGAGCATCGGGAAGTGGCTGGCTGCAGACTGTGATGTGCTCATTATCGACGAGCCTACGGTTGGCGTTGATGTAGGGGCGAAAAAATATATTCATGATTTAATCTGGAGTCTTGCCAAGGATGAAGGGAAATCCATTATCCTGATTTCTTCCGATATGCCTGAAATGATTACCCTTGCCAGACGTATTCTGGTATTTAAAGACCAGAAGATTACAGGTGAAATTGATAACCTGAATGCCGGGGAACGAAGATATGAGGATGTAAGCGGTGAGATTGGAAAATTGATGGCTTAAGAAAAGGACCGGCAAAGACAGTAAAAATAACGAAATAAATGCAGGGCTGTCCCATAGGGCTGAGAGATCAGGTTTATGGGGCAGCCTTTTTGCGGGCAGCCGCATTCTACAGTTGTAACCTTTGCCGGGATATTATATGATAACAATAAAGTACAGATTTCCCAGGGAGGGGTGCCCTATGAAAAAGAAAAGATCAAAGAGTATAGCTTTTAGTATTTCTATTTATTTTATTCTACTAAATGTAGTCAGTTTTCTCCTGTTCTTTTACCTGATTAATTCCCAGTATTTTAAAATTGCAAAGTCTAATATTATGGAAAATAATCAAATAGCAGCGGACAACATTGCAAAAGGTGTGGATGATGTCCGGTTCTATTTAAACGACCTCACATTGAAAATGTACTCGGATGAAACGCTGAATGACCTTTGCAGCCAGATTTTCAGAGGGGAGTATGAGAATGAATCCCAGCGCCAGTCTTTGGCTTTCCAGGCGGAGAGCCGGTGCTATGACTATTTACTGTCCTATAATTTTATACATTCGGTGGGCTTATTTCTGGAAGATGCAGCTAAGACCGATATATATTTAATTAAGAATTACAGCAGTACCACCTACCAGGTTCACCGGGCTTACCGGGAATATGCCCAGGAACAGGTGATCAGGAATAAGGGGGCAATGAAGTGCTTTGATGTGGGCAAGGATCACAGTATTATATTTGCCAGGACGATTAAAGACTTTCGCAATGTACTCAAAGATGACCAGATTACCGGAACAGTAATGGTAATGATCCGGGGGCAATACATACGGGATATTTTAAAAAGTGCAGTTACTACGCCGGGAAGTTATGGCATGCTGGTAAATGGCAGCGGGGAGGTGACTTATGCCACCCGGGACGGACTTGCAGGGAAATTATTATCAGAAGTGGAAAAAGAGGAAGCAGACAGAGGAGCAATGCCGCAGATTCTGGAGAGGGGGATAGATTCTCTGGGGCAGAATCTGGTGATTGTAACACCTTTTCAGGATATCAGCCTGTCGATCAGCTCCTTTAAGAATACATTAATCGAGTTTCTGATTATTTTAGTTATTCTAAACCTGCTTCTGGTGCTTCTGATTTCCAAAAAATTAACCAAACCCATGCATGATTTTGTACATCAGATCCAGGATATAGGCATAACGGAGATAGCCAGGCAGGTAGATGCAAATGGCTACAGTGAGATTGAAAATATCGCCGATGACTTTAATCACATGCTGACCCGTATCCAGAATCTGGTGAATGAGAATTATGTGATCAGCCTGAATGAAAAGAATGCCCGGATTGAGGCTCTTCAATCCCAGATTAACCCGCATTTTATATTTAATACATTGGATACCATTAACTGGAAGGTGATGTTTTTGGATATGCCGGAGGTTACAAACATGATTACCTGCCTGGGTGATATGCTGCGCTACACGACTTATCAATATGGAAAAGAAGTAACGGCCAGTCAGGAAATGCTCCAGATTAAGAATTATCTTTATATTCAGGAGATTCGGTATGACCATTCCTTTCAGACCTATTATCATGTAGAGGAAGAAGCGTTAAAGCAGGTTATACCATGCCTGATTATTCAGCCTTTAGTGGAAAATGCAGTCGTTCATGGCCTAAAGGATAAGAAAGACGGCGTTCTGGTAATAAAGCTTTGCATCCGGGAGCAGATGCTTAGGATCATGGTTTTTGATAATGGAAATGGAATGGATCAGCAGAAAATCAGGGAGGTGTATGAGAAATCCAAAGGAACATTAAAAGAGAGTATTGGGTTATCCAATGTAAATCAAAGAATCTGCCTGACTTACGGGATGGAAAAAGGATTGAATATGAAAAGCCGTGTGGGACATTACACCAGAATTGAAATATCAATACCGGTTGCAGAGATTAAGTGAAGAAGCGTTTTGGACATGCAAAGATGAGCGTTGGTTGAAGGAAAATTTATAGAAAGGAAGCCACGGTGTGATTCTTTCAACGTTTTATTGTGGCTGTATTGCAGCAGATCTGCAATATGCAGTGGGTATAAAAATGATCAGGGTAATTGTCGTAGATGATGAAAAAGTCATTCGGGAAGGAATCGGGAGATTTGTAAAGGAAACAGAGGGGTTTGAATTATTGCAGATCTGTGAAAATGGATTCATGGCATTTGAGGCAATACAGGATAAAAAACCGGATCTTGTGATATGCGATATTCTCATGCCTAAATGGGATGGCATTCAACTGATCGGCGCATGCAGAGAAAAAGAAATCCAGTGTGAATTTGTTCTGCTAAGCGGTTACAGTGAATTTGAATATGCCAGAGCGGCTATACGGTATCAGGTGCTGGATTATATTAACAAGCCCATCAATCCTACCCTTTTAAAGAAAATGCTGGAAGATGCAGCCAGGGTGATCGGGAATAAGAATGAAATGAAGAAAAAATTGCAGTCCACGATTTATGATAAGGTCCTGGAAGAGGAGGGCATGTCCGGAAATGAAGAGCACATGGAACAACTGCAGATCCATATGCCTCACAGAGTATTGGCGGTTAACGTAGGAGATGTGAAAGGAAATGGAATTGAATCGGATCATATCAGGGATTACTGCGAAAAAATTTTACAAAAACAGGCATATGAGCAGTATATTGTTTATATAAAAAATGGAATTATCGTTATAATCCTGGTAGGAGTGGATACCCGGGAACATGCAATAGAAAAAATTTGGATGGAATTAAAGAAATACGGGAAAGGACAAGGCGGAAATGCTGCGCTTGGAATTGGGGATGCAGTGTCTGGAATGAAGGGAATTCCCATGTCCTACAGAAAAGCAAAAGCGGCTTTATATGAAGCACAGAGCGGACAGAAAGCACGTGCAAAAGAGGGCGGACTAAACGGACGCTGCTGCTTTTTTGAGCGTCTGCCATATCCGTATAAAAGTCCCGGCAGTATTTATGCCAGGGATATTTCGGCAGTGGAGCATGCGCTGCATCTGCACAACCGGGAACAGGTTCTGGAAGCGGTGCAGGAAACCATATGCCGCTATCAGAAATCTCAGCCGCCATATGTTGTTTATTCTTTCATACAAAGATGTGCAAAAGAAATATGGAATCTGTGCGAAGAAAATGCGGCATTACCCCAGGAATATGAACAAAAGGATCTTTCTTCACAATTAACGGCGGCACCGAATGTAGAACAGCTTCTGGAACGGTTTTATTCCTTTGCAGTACCGGCATGCAAATCCTTAGAGCAGATTCGGGGAAAGCATTACGGAGGTACGATAGATGAGGTAATCAGCTATATTCATTTAAAATATACCCAGGATATCTCTATAGAAAAAATTTGCAGTGTATTCTATTTTAATCAGAGCTACTTTTCCTCTTTATTCAAGTCTAAAACGGGATGTAATTACAATGATTATGTAACCAATTTAAGAGTTGAAAAGGCAAAAGAGCTTTTAAAATCAGGAAATTATAAAATCACTGAGATTTCAGAAATGGTGGGGTATAACTCATCCAGATACTTTTCTAAAGTATTCCGTTCCCGTACCGGAGAACTGCCTCAGGAATACAAGAACCGCTTTCTGAGCAAAGGGACGGATCAATAGAAAATGCAAGAATAGTGTACCATTTCCTTGAAATTGGTACATTGTTTTTTTTATAGATAAAACTTATATTATTGGTATCAAACAAGTGAAGGAGAGGGTACTATGAAGAAGCGGTTTATCAGCATTTTATTAGCATTGACACTTGCAGCAGGTCTGGCAGCATGCGGCGGTTCCGGTAACAGCGGGTCAGAAGAAACAAAAGGCGGTGCAGGGACAGAGACGACCCAAAATCCAACAGAGAAGGCGGCAGAATCCGTGACAAGTTCACAGGACACAGAAACGGCGTCTGTACAGGAAAGTGAGGCGTCAGAGGAAGGAAGCAGCCAGCCATTTGCGGGAGAGACGGTTACGGTTTATACCAGAAATGTGGATATGGCTGGATGGCAGCCATTTGTGGATCTGGTAAAAGAGAAAACAGGTATCATCGTGGAGGGCGTAGTGGCGCCCACAAATTACCCCGATGTGGTGACAAAATTAAGCTCTATCCTGACCGCAGGAGACGATTCTTTTGATATAGTACATTTAGACGAGCTGTTAGGAGTCACCTACAGTACAGCGGGCTATCTGGAACCGATTAATGAAATCATCGAAGCTGAAAAAGAAAATTATCCTGCAGATGTTTTGGAGCGTATATGCAAGAGTGCAGATGGAAACTATTATCTGCTGCCCCAGGAATTAAATGCTATGTATTTGTTTATCAACAAAGAGGTCTTTGACAAAGCGGGGGCAAAGATTCCGACAAATACTGATGAATTCCTGGAAACGGCAAAGGCAATGACGGATGAGAATACCTATGGCTATGGTGCAGCCTGGTCCAAGGGCGGGCAGTTATACAATGATTTAATCCGATGGATGTATTG
>NZ_JAWYAJ010000308.1:13106-15939 GCF_034124845.1 Robinsoniella sp. | reverse complement strand
TTACGGCGTGGATCCCTTTACCGGCTAATTCTTCCACTGATGCAGGACGGTTTAACTCCATTTTTTGGTTTCTGGCTTCATTTACTATACTTGTTCCGATGGGATGTGTGGAATCCAGTTCGCATATGGCTGCAAGCTTCAGGATTTCCTGCGAGGTAAATCCATTGGCGGGAACCGCATGCTGAACCTGGAAGTTCCCTTCCGTTATGGTTCCTGTTTTATCCATAATAACCGTAGAAACATCTTTTAATGCTTCCAGTGAAACACCGCCTTTAAAGAGGATTCCACGTTTGGATCCGGCTCCGATGCCGGAGAAAAATGCCAGCGGAACGCTGAGTACCAGGGCACAGGGGCAGCTGATTACCAGGAAGGTAAGCGCTGTATAAACCCAGTGATTCCAGTCACCTGTGATCAGGGATGGAATAATAGCGGTACAAACAGCCAGAGCCACTACAAACGGCGTATAAATTCTGGCAAAGCGTGTAATAAACCGGTCTATCTTTGGCTTACTGGCGGCTGCATTTTCAACGGAATCCAGTATTCTGGTTACCATGGAATCTTCCAGAACCTTTTCTACACGGATTTTAATCAGCCCCGAAGTATTCACACAGCCCGAAGTGACTTCATCTCCATAGCCAGCTTTTACAGGTACCGGTTCTCCGGTAACAGGGGAAGTATCGATTCGGCTTTCGCCCTCTATAATCACTCCGTCTAATGGAATGCGGTCACCGGGACGTACAACCAGAATGTCGCCAACCTGGGCATCTCCTGCTGGAATAACCTGAACGTCTTCACCGATGGCGAGATTCACCACTTCCGGCCTCATATCTACAGCATCCATGATCTGGCTGCGGCTCTTTTCTACGGCACGGTCTTCAAAATATTCTCCTACACGGTAGAAGAGCATAACGCCGATTGCTTCTGCATAGTCACTGATAACAAAAGCACCGATTGTTGCAATACTCATCAGAAAATTCTCATCAAATACATGACCTTTGGTAATGTTCTTAATTGCAGTCCATACAATTTTCCAGCCCAGAACCAGGTAAGAAACGGCATAAACCACAAACACGGGTGCAGGACCGATATTTTTTGACTCCATTACTTTAGCGGCAATTAAGAGGAGTGCACCTACAATAATCTCAATAATAGAGCGGTGTTCCTGAAAGAAAACAGTTCTTTTTGGCAGGTCTGTTACTTTTTTGGAAAGAATATCTCTTCCTTTGGGCGTGGTATCTCTTGCCGTAATGACAACATCCGGTTCAATGGATTTTGCAATTCTTTGTATTTCCGGTATTAATTTATCCGGGTCTTTTGCAGTTATGCGAAGCTGCTTTGTGGCATAAGTAATGGTTGCATTTGTTACCTCCGGAAGATTGTTGATCATACGTTCAATTTTAGCTGCGCAGTTGGCACAGTCTAATTCTTCGATGGTATAAGTATTTGTCACCTGGATTCCCGGTGTTTTAGCACCTCTTTGGACGATTTTTACATCCGGTTCAATAGAAGCACAAATTTCCTGCATTCTTGGTAGAAGAGCATCAGGGTCAGGTGCAGACACTCTTAATTGTTTTGTAGCATAAGCAATTGCAGCATATGATACCTCCGGGATATCTTTAATTTTACGCTCCATTTTGGCGGCACAATTTGCACAGCCCAGATTTTCCAGGATATAAACTTTTTTCTTGTTATCTGCATCCGGCATTTTACAGGTACACCTGGAAAGGCTTTCTCCGCAGACATCACAGTATTCTACGTGGGGATTGCATAATTCACAGGTACAGTCATCGGGATGACCGGGAGTCTGAATATGCCGGCATTCAAAATGCGTGTGGGATCTGGTACATGCCTGCTCATTTTCCGAATCATCTTCGTGATCAGGGTCACAGCCACAGGCGCATTCTTCGTGAGAGTGGTGGTGGCGTTCATGTTCATGCTCATCGGAATCGTGAGCGCAGCCGCAGCCACAGGAACTGTCATCCCCGGCATGTGAATGTCCTTCGTGCTGATGTGCATGGTCTTCGTGTGAATGTCCGCAACTGCAATGTTCATCATGCTGGTGTTTCGGATTCATTTTCGTGTTTAAAGATTTTTTGTTACCTTGTTCTGCTTTATGATCTTTCATAACAGGTACCTCCTGATTTGATTTTTAAAGTTGAAACACATGAACAACTATTCATATGTTAATATAATCATATCTTTCAGGAAATGTCAATACTAATTTATTAATATCATAAAATTTAATAAATGTGACAAAAGTCACTGGTGTTTTTTCTAAGAAACGTTTATACTATAGGATAAGAATCATTAGGAAGGAAAATGGAAGATTAAAGAACTATTCATTTTTCGGAGGAAAGCCGGAGATTAAGGCAGAGGGGAATTAAGGTGATGGGACATGCGTAAACGTATTTCGAATATATTATGGGGAATTGTGTGGTTGGTTCTAGGATTGGGGATTGCAGGAGATATGCTGGGAATTTTAAATTTTTCACCGTTTTTTGATGGATGGTGGACAATGTTTATTATTGTCCCTTCTGCATTAAGTATGATTGAGCATAAACCTGGATCTTCAAATGTAATTGGACTTTGTATCGGTGTTTTCTTTTTAATGAGCTCCTGGAATCTGCTTAGCTGGGGAATGGCAGGGCGTTTAATCTGGCCAACAGTCCTTGTGGCAGCCGGTGTTGGTTATCTGGTAAAACGTCAGAGAATCGGCTATCAGGAACACAAGCAGGTAGGCGGCGGATGTAATGGGGCAGCCTGGTATGGCGCACAGGGCAGTGGCAATTACCGTAAATTTGAAAATGACAGAAGAAATCAGGGCTTTGGAAAC
>NZ_JAWYAJ010000308.1:0-13096 GCF_034124845.1 Robinsoniella sp. | reverse complement strand
ACCAGAACAGTCAGAATGATGGCTGGCAGCAGGCCCCGGGTGGACAGGGCGGTTATCAGGAACGAAATGACCGGAGAAATGAATATCAGAGTCAGCAGGAATACCGTGGACAGCAGACTTATCAGAGTTATAGACAAGAGAATTACCAGGAGCCTCCAAACCAGCAAAATCAGCAGAGTAATCAGAATTATGCAGGGGGATTTCAGGGGCAGCAGTCTTATCAGGGACAGAGACAGAATCCGTCGGAGATACACAGTGTCGAAAAGAGCGGAAACGGTGCACTTCAGAATATGCCCAGTTTTACGGCATTGTTTTCTTCCAGAAATATAAACTATAACGGTGATATTTTTGATGGAGCTTTGGTGAATGCGGTTTTCGGAGGCGTGGAACTGGATTTGAGAAATGCCATTTTTGAAACAGATGTGAGAATAGATGTAATGTCTCTGTTTGGCGGAATTGAAATTAAAGTACCGGAGTATGTTAATGTAAAGGTTGATGATACGCCTATCCTAGGCGGTGTTTCTAACAAGGCAAGGCTGATGCCGATGCCGGGAGCACCTACTATTTATATCCGGGCAACTTGTATTTTAGGCGGATTAGAGATAAAATAAAAAACTGCCGGCGGTTGAAAATCAACTGTTCGGCAGTTTTTTATTTGAGTGCAATATGCCAAAGAAGCATTTGGGAAACCAGTAGGTAACGATCCTGGATGGTCAGATAAAGACCTGCCAGGGTCAGGTATCCAAGTAGTGTATTCCACGGTATTTCTAAAAGAGTACCTGCACTAGAAACATATAAAGCAGGGTACCCCCTCCAATGCTGACCAGTGTATTTCTTTTCCATACATGGAGAATGACGATCACAACCAGTGCAATTAATTCCGGTATGCCAAAAGGTGCGGAAACAACGGAAACATTTTTAAAACAGTATACAACCAGCATTCCGATAATAGCAAAGGGAAGTACTTTGCCTAGGTACATAATATAGGCGGGAGTCTTCTTATTTCCCGGAAATAAAAGGAAAGGAAGCCCGCGGATAAAAAAGGTAACCCCTGCCATAATCAGAATCATAATAAAAGCCTGTAAATCAGGAATTCTCATTGCTTAGGCCACCTCGCTTTTCCAGTTGCTTACGAAATACGGTTAAGAGAACAGAAATGGATATCATGGATGGGATAATGAAATTACTGCTCCCAAACAGGATCAGGCATATCACAGAGCAGACCACTCCGATGAGTGCTGGTATATGATCTTTGCTTGTAAGCCATTGTTCTGTAAATATAACGATAAACAGGGCAGTCATGACAAAGTCTATGCCCTTTGTATTAAAATCAATCAGAGAACCCAGAATTGCCCCCAGGGTACATCCAAAAATCCAATAGCAGTGATCCAGTATAGAGATAAATAAATAAAACCACTCTCCGTTAACCCCTTCAGGCGGAACAGCGGAACAGATCAGAGAATAAGTCTCATCTGTAAGTTCATGGATCAATAGTGGTTTTTTACGTCCGGCAAAGCGATACTTATCGATTAGTGACAGTCCGTAAAAGAGATGCCGTATCTGAATCATTACTGTCATAAAAGCAGTATAAAGAAAAGTAACACCACCGGCGAGTAATTCAATTGCAACATATTGCATGGAACCGGCATAAATAATAATACTCATAAAAAAAGCCCAGATAAAGGAAAAACCTTTGCTTTCCAAAAGGATTCCGAATCCCAGCCCCAGAAACAGGTAGCCTGCCATAATCGGCAATGTAAGTGGAAAGGCTGCCTTAAGCGCTTTGCGTCTCATTTGTATATCTCCTTCCAGCTTTTTATCTGGGATAGTATAGCACGTTAATGTGTGAATGTCAAAATAATGTTAATAATGTCTGGCGTTGTCGTGAGGGAAGACTGTTTAATGGTTTCACATTCGGGAGAGTTGGTGGTAGAATAATCAATAATTAAAATTAAGAAAAGGAGTACATAAACTTGAAAAACTTTTATGATAACATCACAGATTTTATTTTTGTAGACAATGATCCGGTGTTGTCGGATCTTATTTTTATTCCGGGAGGCAGTTATGGTGAGATTGCTCTGCATGGGGCTGAATTATATAAGCGGGGATTTGCAGAGCGGATTATGGTTTCGGGGAAATTCAGTGTCTTAAAGGGGAAGTTTGAGGGGGCAGAATCGCCTGAAGCTTACTGCGGGATGGAATTTCCCACCGAAAGCCAGTTCCTGAGCAGAGTTTTGCAGGATGTTGGAGTAGCAGAAGAAGTTATTTATATGGAAGAAGAGGCTACCTTTACCTATGAGAATGCCATCTATTGCAGAAAGCTTACAGAAAAATTAGGGCTGCAGGTGAATAGAGCCATCATTTCCTGTCAGGCGTATCATGCCAGAAGGTGTCTGATGTACTATCAGCTTTTGTTTCCGGAAACAGAATTTTATGTATGTCCTGCACAGACCCGTGGGATTAACCGGAATAACTGGTTTTTGGAAGAAAAAAAGATAGATTTGGTGCTGGAAGAAGTTGAGCGCTGCGGCAGGCAGTTCCATAAAATTATGCATGACCTGATTGAAGAATAGTTTTTGAGCTATCCTTTGGGCAGGCTTGTTTATGGTGCAAAGATGATCCAATTATTTATGCAATGCTGTACAGGAAAAAAGTATACCGGATTTATAAAAAACAGTTGACAAAATTACCAGACAAGAAGTATACTGTGAATATAAAGTTTAGTAAATGAACTAATTAATTCAGAAAGCATAAAGGAGGATGAATTCTGTGCTTGCAACTTACAAAGTAACCGATGAAAAGTTCAGAAAGTATGGCCGTATTATAAAAGATATTGATTGCGGCGAATTAATTGAGAAGATGAAATCCACACCTCTACCGGAAGATGTTGTTTATGTACCATCTGTTCCAGAACTGGAAGAGCTGCCGGTATATGAGAAGATGCAGACGATTGCATACGGAGAACTGCCAATACAGATTGGATACTGCAACGGACATAATCACTTATTAAATGCGGTAGAATACCACCGCTCATCAGAAGTAAATGTGGCTGTGACCGATTTGGTGCTTATGCTGGGAATGCAGCAGGATATTGCGTCTGATTATACATATGATTCTTCTAAAATCGAAGCATTTTTTGTTCCGGCTGGAACGGTAATAGAAGTTTATGCCACAACCCTGCACTATGCGCCCTGCAATACTTGCGAAGAGGGATTTCAGTGTGTTGTAATACTTCCAAGAGATACCAATCTTCCTCTGGACCTCTGCCACGGAGGAGATCTGGAAGACAAACTTTTAACAGCTAAGAATAAATGGCTGGTAGGGCATCCGGATGCAAAAATTGACGGAGCCTTTAACGGTATTAAAGGAGAAAATCTTTCTTTATAATAGTGAGACAAAAACAGCTTGATTATTTTGAAAAGCAAAAATAATAATTGCATATATTAATGATTTCATTCAGGAGGAAAACAATATGAATAACATGCCAAAAGTAAAAATCGGTATTGTAGCTGTAAGCAGGGACTGCTTCCCGGAATCTTTATCTGTATCCAGAAGAGAAGCGCTGGTAAAAGCTTATAAGGAAAAATATAACGAAGAAAACATTTACGAATGTCCAATCTGCATCGTTGAAAGTGAAATTCATATGGTGCAGGCTTTGGAAGATGTAAAGAAAGCAGGATGTAATGCACTGGTTGTTTACCTTGGCAACTTCGGACCGGAAATTTCGGAAACCTTACTGGCAAAACATTTTGACGGACCGTCTATGTTTGTTGCGGCAGCAGAGGAAAGCGGAGACAATCTTGTTCAGGGCCGCGGGGATGCTTACTGTGGTATGTTAAATGCCAGCTATAATTTAAAACTGCGCAATATCAAAGCATATATTCCGGAATACCCGGTTGGAAATGCAGAAGAATGTGCAGATATGATTGAAGAATTTGTTCCGATTGCAAGAGCAGTTGTTGGTCTTTCCAAATTGAAAATTATAAGCTTTGGACCTCGTCCATTGAATTTCCTGGCTTGTAATGCACCGATCAAGCAGCTTTACAACTTAGGAGTTGAGATTGAAGAAAATTCAGAACTGGATTTATTCGAAGCATTTAATAAGCATGCAGATGATCCTCGTATCGCAGATGTTGTAAAGGATATGGAGTCTGAGCTTGGAGAAGGAAATAAAAAACCGGAAATTCTTGCAAAACTTGCACAGTATGAACTGACTCTGTTAGACTGGGTAGAAGAGCATAAAGGTTACAGAGAGTATGTAGCAATTGCTGGAAAATGCTGGCCTGCGTTCCAGACACAGTTTGGATTTGTTCCATGCTATGTAAACAGCCGTCTCACCGGAATGGGCATCCCGGTTTCCTGTGAAGTAGATATTTATGGAGCACTCAGCGAATTTATCGGAACCTGCGTAAGTGAAGACGTAGTTACATTACTGGATATCAACAATACAGTTCCAAATGATATGTACGCAGATGATATCAAAGGAAAGTTTGACTATACACAGAAAGATACATTCATGGGATTCCACTGCGGAAATACCAGCTCTAAAAAATTATCTTTCTGCGCTATGAAATATCAGATGATCATGGCAAGAGCACTTCCGGAAGAAGTTACACAGGGAACTTTGGAAGGTGATATTGTTCCAGGGGATATTACATTCTACAGACTGCAGAGTACAGCAGATTCCAAGCTGCGCGCATACATTGCACATGGAGAGGTTCTCCCGGTAGCAACCCGTTCCTTTGGAGCGATCGGCATCTTTGCGATTCCGGAAATGGGCAGATTCTACCGTCACGTATTGGTAGAGGGCAATTATCCTCATCACGGAGCCGTAGCATTCGGACATTATGGAAAAGCACTTTATGAAGTATTTAAATTCATCGGTGTAGATGTAGAAGAAATTGGATTTAACCAGCCAAAGGGAATGTTATATAAGACAGAAAATCCATTTGCATAGAAACGGCAGTATCAAGTCAAAAACCCCGATGCAAGCAACGGGGTTTTTGAACCTCGCGGCAGTCGCCAAATGGACGCGCCAGCGTGTCCGTTTGGCTCGTTGCTCGCGGGAATCAAACAATAGGAAGCTCGCAGTGCGGGCTTTTTGTTAGTTTTACAAACGGCATTCAGAGTCAGGGATTTATTTTGTGAGTAAGCAGAAAACAGGTCTTGGAGTGCGCTTCTCACACAAAGCTGGCACAGCTGTCAGTAAGTAATTAAAACACACTCAGGCGGTGTTTTTGACTAAAGGAAGAGAGGTAACAGTCAGATGTTATATATAGGAGTAGATTTAGGTACGTCTGCGTTAAAACTTTTGTTAATGGAAGCAGATGGTACGATTAAAAATGTAGTTTCAAAAGAATATCCGCTGAATTTTCCCTACCCGGGATGGTCGGAACAGAAACCGGAAGACTGGTGGAGCGCAGTCGTTACGGGAATACAGGAACTGACAGCTGATTGCAATAAGGCAGAGGTTGCGGGAATCAGTTTTGGCGGTCAGATGCACGGATTGGTCATCCTGGATGAAAAGGATGAGGTCATCCGCCCGGCGATTCTCTGGAATGACGGCAGAACCGGGAAAGAAACCGATTATTTAAATGAAGTGATCGGTAAGGATAAGCTATCCCAATATACGGCAAATATTGCATTTGCAGGATTTACGGCACCCAAAATTCTCTGGGTGAAAAATAACGAGCCGGAAAATTTTGCACGGATTAAAAAGATTATGCTGCCAAAGGATTATCTGGCATATAAACTGTCCGGTGCATTTTGTACAGATGTATCCGATGCTTCCGGTATGCTGATCTTTGATGTAAAGAATAAGTGCTGGTCCAAGGAAATGCTGGATATCTGCGGAATTACAGAAGAACAGGTGGCGAAGATCTATGAAAGCTATGAAGTTGTGGGAACTCTGAAGCCTGATGCTGCCAGAGAACTGGGACTTCCGGAAACAGTGAAAGTAGTGGCAGGTGCGGGAGATAATGCGGCAGCAGCCGTGGGAACCGGAACGGTAGGAGACGGAATGTGTAATATTTCGCTTGGAACATCCGGAACCATTTTTATTTCCAGCAAAGATTTTGGTGTGGATGAGCACAATGCACTTCATGCTTTTGCGCATGCCGACGGGCATTATCATCTGATGGGATGTATGTTAAGTGCGGCGTCCTGTAATAAATGGTGGATGGATGATATCATCGGCACCAAAGAATATGCAAAAGAGCAAAGTGAAATTACAAAATTAGGTGAGAATAATGTATTTTTCCTGCCTTATCTGATGGGAGAGCGTTCCCCTCATAACAATCCCAATGCAAGAGGAACTTTTATCGGCATGACCATGGATACCACCAGAGCAGATATGACTCAGGCGGTATTAGAAGGGGTTGCATTTGCAATCCGGGATTCGTTTGAAGTAGCGAAATCCTTAGGAATTCATATCGAAAGAACGAAGATTTGCGGAGGCGGAGCCAAGAGCCCGCTTTGGAAGAAGATTGTTGCTAATGTATTAAACATTAAAGTTGACGTCATTGCCAGTGAAGAAGGACCGGGACTTGGCGGAGCGATGCTGGCGGCGGTTGCCTGCGGGGAATATAAAAATGTGGAAGAAGCAGCAGCAGCTATTGTACGTGTGGTAGATACAATAGAACCCACACCGGAAATAGCTGCAAAATATGAAGAAAAATACAAAAAATTTGTAAAGATTTATCCAACGGTTAAAGATTTGTTTCAGGAGATCATTTAAATACTGGAACGCATAGCTGCCAGAAAGCAATTTTCAAGTAACAGTTCTGACTTGTCTGAACTGTTACATTTCCAAACATGCTCTGGCACAATAAGGTCCCCCGGGTCATTGACTCGGGGAATTTTTCGTGCTATTCTAGCTTTTGTAGAAATGACAATATTCACCAGAACAAAGAAAGAGGAGACATTATGATTAAAGTATGTATCTTTGACTTGGATGGAACACTGGCAGACACAGTAGAATCGTTGGCCTATTGTGGAAACCGGGCGCTTGAAGCCATGGGGCTGTCCGCTTTTCCGACTGACCGTTACCGGTATTTTGCAGGAGATGGATCAGCAGAACTGGTAAGAAGGTGTCTGAGGGAAAATGGAGACTTGGAATGTCAGCGTTTTGATGAGTTGAGCAGTCTGTACGGGGCTTATTTTGCAAAGGATTGCATGTATCATGTGAAACCGTTTCCGGGGATTACAGAATTATTGAAGTGGTTAAAAGCCAACCAGATTAAAATCAGCGTTTTTTCAAATAAGCCTCATGAGCAGGCAATAGATGTAGTGGAATCACTTTTTGGAAAAGGGTATTTTGATTACATTCAGGGACAGCAGGAAGGAATTCCCAGAAAGCCGGCTCCGGACGGAGCACTGAAGATTGCATCATATTTTCAGGTTCCCTGTGACGAATGCTTATATATAGGTGATACGAATACCGATATGCAGACAGGAAATGCAGCAGGAATGAATACGGTGGGCGTTTTGTGGGGATTTCGTGACAGAGAAGAGTTAGAAGAAAACCACGCCAAAAGAATCGTAAATACTCCTTTGGAAATATCAGCTATGCTGGAAAAGGAATTTCTCAAACCTGTCCAGGATACAAGGAGGTCAAAATGATCAAGCTAATAGCAAGTGATTTAGACGGAACTTTATTACAAAATGGTGCTCAGGATTTAAAGCCGGGAACTGTCCAGCTGATTCATGAACTGACAAAGCAGGGGCGTATCTTTGTGGCGGCAAGCGGCAGACAGTACCCTAATCTGAAGAGGCTGTTTGCTCCGGTCAGTGATGAGATTGCTTTTATATGTGAAAATGGTTCCCTTGTTGTATATCAGGATAAAATTTTGGCTAAGCACATCATTCCCAGGAATACAGGTCAGGAAATACTAAAGGCCATGATGGAGCGGGAAGGCTGCGAAGCATTGCTCTCAGGTGTAAATACCTGTTATATAGAACCCAAGGATGAGGCGTATATGCTACATATCCGTGACGTGGTTAAAAACACAGTAACGGTAGTAGATGATATTTTAAAGGTGGAAGAACCCTATCTTAAAATATCTGTCTATGAAAAGAACGGGATTAATAATTCAGAGGATTATTGGAATGAGCGTTTTGGAGAGAAAGTTACGGTTGTAACTTCGGGCAATCTCTGGCTGGACACCGTTCCAAAAGGAGTTAATAAAGGGACTGCAATGCAGGATCTTTACCGGGAACTTCAGGTAACGCCACAGGAGACGATGGCATTCGGTGATCATTATAATGATGTGGAAATGCTTCAAAATGTTTCCTATAGTTTTGCAATGGACAATGCCCAGCCGGGGATTTTAGATATCTGTAATTTTCATACAGATCTGGTAGAGAAAACCCTGGAAGAAGTCCTGGAAGGAAAATATGATAACATTCAACATGGAAACAAAACGGATATCAGCCACAGGAAATGCTGTATGGGAGGAGAACGATGATTAAACTGGTTGCTTCAGATATTGATGGTACACTGCTGGTAGAGGGAAGCGATAAAATAAATGAAGAAATTTTTGATGTAATCCTGAAATTAAAAGACCAGGGTACTCTGTTTGCAGCTGCCAGCGGCAGGCAGTACGCAAGTATCCGAAGATTGTTTGCACCAATTGAAAATGAGATGATTTTTGTATCGGAAAACGGCTCGAATGTGGTCTGCAGAGGATATGAAATGTCATCTACCGTACTGAACCGCCAAGATGCAGAAGAACTGATCCGCTTTATCCGTACACAGCCGGGGTGTTATCTCACAGCTTCCACCAGAGGGCCTATGTATATCGAAGATGATGATGCAGACTTTTTAAAATTGCTGACTGAGGGATACCATAATGATATGCGCCTGGTCCAGGATGTGCTGAAAGAAGAGATTGAAATTATCAAAATTTCCATTTATAAAAGTACCGGTGTTCAGGATATTGCTGAGGAAGTGGTTGCACAGTGGAAAGACAGGTTTCATGTAACGATTGCCGGAGAGCCCTGGATTGATTTTATGGATTTTGATGCAGATAAAGGGAAAGCGCTGCAGACCATCCAGCAGACGCTTCGTATTTCCAGAGAAGAAACCATGGTATTTGGTGACAATAATAATGATCTGGGAATGATAGCCAGTGCAGAAGAGAGCTATGCAGTTGCCAATGCCCAGCCGAAAGTACTGGAAGCAGCAAAGCATATAGCTGATGAAAACGTAAATGACGGTGTTTTAAAGGTTCTGAAAACATTATTGGATTCAAAGGGAGGAATATAGATGTATAAATACGATGATGTGTGCCTGAAGGCATTTTTGGAAAACCAGTTACAATTATTTGATGAGAAAGTTGCGGAAACTTTGGAAGAAGCAGATGAATTTCTGGATGATGTAATGGCGGTGACGGTGAATACCCTGGAAGAGGTCAGAGATTATTTTGAAGAAGCCGGAATGGATACTTCAGATATGTCTGGGGATGAACTGGAAGAAGCGTCAGAAGTGTTTCATCTTCCGGATGGACGTTATCTGATAGTAGAAGGTTAGAAAAGTGCAATTTAAAAGCCCCTTATGAGTAATTTGGTAACGTAAATTTAAGACACGCAGCAGCGTGTCTTAAATTATTATCTTGGAAAGAAAATCATATTAATGACTGCAAGAATTAAGATGTGTACCGGATAAAACCAGTAGAAAAAGTATTTCATGGAACGCCCCCGCTCTCCGTTATAGAACCAGATGGGAATAAAGCCCAGGACAGCTGCAGGTTCCCATAAAACGGAAATTGCTCCGCTGGAAACCTGGTTTTTCCTGTTAAAGCGGAAGAAATACAGGATTTCCAATAAGAAAATGCCCATAAAACTATAGTCTACGTTTAGCAGGTAGCCGGCGAGCATTCCCACAATAAAGGTGATCAGCTGAAAGATAACCTTACCTTCAAAGCGGGAAGCCATTATCATGACAACCAGCCCGATAAATAGTGTAAAGAAAATATTCTGCTGGTTAAAATCAAAGAAGGTTCCTCCTAAAGCCAGATCAAAAGGAATTTCTGAGATAAATGCAAAAAGAAGCAGCCTAAGAGCATATTTCCGGACATTTTTTGTATGGATAAATCCTTCTACTAACAGAAAGCAGAAGATGGGAAAAGCCATACGGCCGATTTGGCGCATTACCATATAGAGAATTTTCAGATTCTCAAAAAGGACGGGATTGGACTGAATATAATCCTGATACAATAATCCTTCCCCAAGTGTAAATGCGCCAATGTGGTCTATGAGCATTGTAATAATAGCGATCATTTTTAATGTATAACCTGTAATCGAAAATTGTTTGTTCAGCTTCATAATATCATATCCTTTGCTATCTTTAGTTTTAAGAATTATAGCTTATTTTGTCATGGTTTGCAAGGGAGCGGCTGAAAATGGATAAGAAACAGAAAAAAGAGGTAAATAAAATGAAACGGATGATTAATCTGACAGACAGCCCTGATGATTTGGAGCGTTTTCACGGTGACCAGGATTTACAGGCATTCTGTCAGAATTTTGGATGTGATGGATATGAGTATATGAATATCGGACTGGATGATACCTGCAGGATTCCGCCTGATCAGGTAATCGGGGTTCATCTGATTTCTTTTAATGCCTGGATGGATTTATGGACAGAGAATGAAGAGGCACTGATCAGGGAATATGACAGCATGGATACTGTAGAGGAAGTATTTGGCGGAAGAACCAAAGAGGCACTGCTGCGTAAATTTCAAAAGAATTTGGATTTTGCCCAGAGCGTCAATGCAGAATATGTAGTATTTCATGTGAGTGAGGTTAAGATAAAGGAGTCTCTTACATATCAGTTTGCATATACGGATGAAGAAGTTATTGAGGCGGTCTGCCAGATCGTGAACGCACTTCTGGATAACAAAAAGTATACGTTTTATTTCCTGATGGAAAATCTCTGGTGGCCCGGATTTACATTTACCAGTCCCCAGATGACACAGAAGCTGATGGATGGCATTCACTATGAGAAAAAAGGAATCATGCTGGATACGGGACATCTGCTTCATACAAATTTAGATCTCCGGAATCAAAGAGAAGGAATCGCTTATATACAAAAGCAGCTGGAGGAGCATGGAGAGCTGTGCAGCTGGATCAAAGGCATACATCTGAATCAGTCGCTGACAGGGGAAGCTGTAAAAGAGATGCAGAGAACAGAAATAGCCTGGAAGGATCACTATTATGACCGCTGGTCCCAGATCTTTACTTATATTTTTCAGATAGACCTGCACCAGCCATTTACAGACCCTCAGGTTCCCGGACTGGTGGAACGAATTAATCCCCTGTTTCTGACTTATGAGTTCATCAGCAGAAGCCGTGAAGAGCATGAAATGCTGCTGGCTGGTCAGAATGCAGTTTTTCATGTGCAATAGGCGTGTTGTGCTATTTAGAACCAAGCTACTCAGCTGGGGGTTATCCAGAATATGAAAAGGAAAAGCGGACAGTCACAATGATATGACTATCCGCTTCTTTTTATAAAGACATTCGATGGAACAGCTGATACTGCAGGTGAATCTAAGCTGCTGTATCTGACTCGCTCTGTGGGGCTTCGGAATCATCAGCTTCGGAATCATCGGTTTCGGCATCGTCCATTGGAGGCTCTGTTTCATCGCCGAATTCATCTCCTTCGCCGTCATCGCTGTATTTTTCATCTTCCGTAACCTCTGTAACCTGAGCATTATCAACCAGAAACTGACATACTTTATCTTTTAGAAGTTCGCTCATAACACTGTCTTTGTCGTTATTTTTTTCGAATTCTTCTACAGAGGATACTTCGTAATATTCAAGATTATCATTTACATAAGATTTGTATTCTTCATCGGTAACACTGATTTTTTCTTTTTCTGCAATTGCTTCAATCGCCAGCTGTTCATTTACCGTACTGATTACAGTCTGCTTGATATCTTCTTCACTGCCTGCCAGATCTTCAATGGTAACCCCAAACAGTTCTGCGTAGTAGGCATTGCTTTCATCAACCTGCTTTTTACATTTTTCATATAATTCATCCGGATAGCCGTTAAATGTTGAACCTTCAATCACTGCATTGATGGCATCGTCCTTTAATGTGTATTCGGAATCCTCTTCTTTGCTTGCAAGAAGTTCGTTTTTTAGGTTCTCTTCGTAATCTGCGGTATTTTTATAATCGGAAATACTGCTGACAAATTCATCGTTATAGGTGGCAGGAGTAATCTGTTTGATGGATTTTACCGTTACTGAGAATACGGCTTCTTTTCCGTTTAAATTGTCATCGCCGTAGTCTTCCGGGAAAGTAACCGTGACATCTTTCTTGTCATCTTTTTTAACCCCGATTAACTGTTCTTCAAAGCCTTCGATAAATTCGCCGCTTCCCAGTTCCAGGTCATAATCTTCTGCAGTTCCGCCTTCAAATGGAGTGCCGTTTATCTTACCTTCAAAATCCATGGTTACGGTATCCCCTTCTTTTGCAGCTCTGTCGGTGATTTCAGTTGAAGTTGCATTGTCTTCCAGGGCAGTGTCAATCTCGCCTTGTACTTCATCGTCCGTGACTTCGGGTACCACTTTTTCAAGTTTCAGACCCTTATAATCTCCCAGGGTGACGTATTTTTTTTGGCAGCCGCTTAAGGCTAAAGATGCTGTCATGCACAAAGTGAGTGCAAAAACAATGAATTTCTTCTTCATAAATGATAAATCCTTTCTTTGGTGTGTAGTTTATTTGACTACTATAACACACAAATGTGAAAAAAGTGTATAAAAAAACACTTTTAAAATAAAAAAATATATGTTATAATAGCAAAAGTTCATGAAATAAGGAGGCTAAGACCATGAAACATATTAAAACATTAAATACACAGGTACTTCAGAACACAATGAAAAAAGGTGGCTGTGGAGAATGTCAGACTTCCTGCCAGTCAGCATGTAAGACATCCTGTACGGTTGGTAATCAGAGCTGCGAAAATAATAAATAAGAAAACACAATATAAGCAGCGAACATGCGTCGCTGCTTATTATACGAAATGAATACTGCTCATGAACCCGTCAGGTATTTGCCGGGTATTTTTTTCATGGAGTGGATTTGAAAGGGGATATA
>NZ_JAWYAJ010000307.1:0-3460 GCF_034124845.1 Robinsoniella sp. | reverse complement strand
GGAAGGATTATGTATGCGGATTTCGGGCTGTTTTTCAATCTGACAAGAGACCAGGGTGCACTTTATGCAACGACAGATGTACTGGATACATACATATACCGGGCATTACGGGTAACCGGGGATATTGGAATTGGTTCCGCTGTGGGATGTTTCCAGGCAGTGATAGGGTTTCTGCTGATTATGGGATCCAATCTGGTTGTTCGCAAACTGGACAAAGACAGTGCATTATTTTAGCAGGGAGGAATGAAAATGAAGAAAGATATATCATTAGGCCCTAAAATTATTATTTATGCATTTCTGGGTCTGTGTTGTTTACTATGCGTAATTCCCATTATTACGGTGGTATCCATTTCCTTTTCCAGCGATATAAGGATTATGAAAGAAGGTTATGGAATTTTTCCAAAAGGCGTGACGTTGGACGCTTATAAATTCGTATTTAAAGATGCGGCAGCAATTCTCAGATCTTACGGTGTGACGATTTTAGTCACTGCCCTGGGACTTGGAATCGGTCTTACACTGAATTCCATGATTGCATATGTCCTTTCCAGAAAAGATTATGCATGGCGCAAGGCACTGACTGTATTTCTGATTATTCCCATGGTATTAAACGGCGGTATGGTTCCTACCTATATCTGGTTGACAAAATATCTGCATTTAAAAAATACAATCTGGGCAATGCTGCTTCCCATGTTGATCGTACCATGGTTTATCATCTTGATGCGTACATTTTTTACCCAGCTGCCGGCTTCCCTTATGGAAGCTGCAACCGTTGATGGTGCGGGCGAGCTGACCATATTTACGAAAATTGTATTGCCCCTGGCAAAACCAGCACTTGCAACGGTAGGGATGTTTATCACATTAAATTACTGGAATGACTGGTTCCAGCCGCTTATGTATATTGACAACAGAGAGCTTTATAACCTCCAGTATCGGCTGTATGTACTCATGAGGGATGTGCAGGAAATGATAAAGAATTCGGCCATATCCGGTATGGGAATCAGCATGGCGGACATGCCCACGGAATCTATGCGAATGGCGATGTGTGTCATTGCAGCGGGACCGATGCTGGCAATATTCCCGTTTTTTCAGAAACATTTTGTAAAGGGCTTGACAGTCGGAGGCGTAAAGGGATGATTAAAGAATGTAATTTGCTATGTCAATTACTATAAATTAATTAAGGAGGAATAAAGGATGAGAAGGAAGAAATTTATTGCCCTTGGAGTGGCAGCAGTAATGGTAATGGGTACACTGGCTGGGTGCAGCGGAGACGGTAATGCAGACAAAAGCGGGGAGACCGGCACAAAAGCGGAAAGCAGCGGGGAGACCGTTGGAAAAAATGAAGGATCTGAAGAAGCTGACGCAGAAACGGAAAAAAATGAGAATAAGGAAGTTGTCAATTTAAAAATCCATACACCGGTTCCGGAACAGACAGACGGAAAAGCAGTAATGGAGGCATTGAATGAGTATACAAAAGAAAAAATAGGAGTAACTGTAGATTATGTGTTCCATGGCGGAGCTTATGGAGATAAAATTCAGACCATAATCGCATCCGGTGAAGAGTATGACGCCTGCTTTACGTCAAACTGGCTGAATCCTTACAATACGAATGTGGTAAAAGGGGCATTTATCGATATTACAGATCTGCTTCCAAAGGCTGCACCGGAACTGCAGAAGGCAATACCGGACTATATATGGACGGCAGCTACGGTAAAAGGCGGAATTTATGCAGTCCCAAACCAGCAGATTGTTGCCCGCCAGATCGGTGCGCTGATGCCAAAAGATTATGTGGAGGGGACAGGAACAGACATTAATAAGATTAAAAACCTCACTGATTTAGGGGAATATGCGCAGAAAGCTTTTGACCAGTTCGGAGCTAAAGTAGGAGGGGTGAACCGTGCCCAGGCAGCAGATTACTGCGGATACGAGTATATCAGTGACTATATGGCTGCCGGAGCAATTAAGATGGATGATACAAACGCAAAGGTTGTAAATTTCTATGGAACGGATGAATGGAAAAATATGCTGAATGAATTGGTCGGCCTCAATGAAAAAGGGCTTCTGGACGGCGAATGCGGATATATGGATGAATACGGCGAGAGCCAGCGTGTTGCAAAAAAGATGTCTGCTTTTTATTCCGGAACCTATAAACCGGGAGTGGAGGCAGAAGAATCAGCCAGAGCAGGATATGACTGTGTTATGGCAACTGCGGCTACGAACCCCTATATCTCTACCAACAGTGTAATTGCAACCATGTATGGAATTTCTACCACATCCAAGCATCCGGAAGAGACACTGAAATATTTGGAACTGATCAACACAGATCCATATGCTATGAATCTGATTTCCTACGGTATCGAAGGAACACACTACAAGAAGACCGGGGATAATACAATTGAGCTGATTGCAGACAGCGGTTATTCCCATGGCCAGTCGTGGGCATTGGGAAATGTATTTAACACCTATGCACTTGCCGGACAGCCGGAAGATATCTGGGAGCAGACCAGGGTATTGAATGACAGTGCGAAGACATCTCCGATTCTTGGTTTTTCCTTTGATCCTGAGGCAGTCAAAATGGAAGTGACCAATGTGTCTAAAGTGGTAAAAGAGTATGAAAGCCTGGTAGGCGGCGAGCTGCCTGTAGAGGAAACCAATGCAGAATTTCTGGAAAAATTAAACGTGGCAGGAATTGATAAAGTAATGGCTGAAATGCAGAAGCAGATTGATGAATTTCTCGCTACAAAATAAAAAAGGATACCGATAAATTCGTAACGCCGTGGGCAGATGAGCTTTCGCCCACGGTGTTTTCACGGATAAAGAAGAAAGTGGTAAAAAAAGAAGTTTTTGCCAGAATTAATAGTTGCAAAAAGATGGTTTCTGTTAGAAGATGATAATATCCTGTGTGTTAACCGTAGATTCAAACAATATGGACTACCGGGTGATAGTGTGGGACAGAAAGATTTTTATATAAATTGTCTGACAGGGGGGAAGTTATATGAAATTGATGGAAAGCTGCAGGGGTTATCTTGCCAATAAGCGAAAAGACCAGAAGCAGATGGAGAATCGTAAAATATTTGGCAGAATTTTCCTTGGAATTTCAGTGAGTATGCTGGTGGTAACTCTGGCGGGATCAGGATGGATGTACCGTATGGTGAAAAAGGTCATCATCGACCAGAATATCAGAATGTCTATGCAGGCTTTTTCGCAGGTTCAGACGGATTTTGAGGAAGCCAACGGTACCGCCAATATGATTGCCACTCAGGTAATGCTGGATGATGTCTGCTCTGAGCTGCTGACGGCAGTTTCGGGTCAGAAGCTGAACAGCATCACCTTGAGTAAGGTCCGCAACCAGCTTTCCCTGTATCAGAATACCAATCCGGAAGTGGAATCCATCTATATTTATAATAATGATCTGGATCTTTTTATCACATCCGGCAGCAGGTTTGGGGCTGTGGGAAAAGAA
>NZ_JAWYAJ010000306.1:29900-30382 GCF_034124845.1 Robinsoniella sp. | reverse complement strand
CCCCAGCGCATCCCGCAAGTGTAATTATAGTAATAACGGCCATCAGGAACATTCCCAGTACCTTTTTTATGATTGGCTCCATATTTCCTCCTGTTGATCTATTTACCCTTTTCTTGATTTCCTGTTCATCATAGCATCTCTTTCTCTAAGTTATCTCTAAAAATTATAGATTTACGATAAAAAAATATCTTTCACAATTACTTCACAATTTATGGTCTTTCCATGGGATTTTTTATGCTATAATAAAAAAGAATAAAACGAGTAAAGCAGTAAAGGAGCTATCATGAGAATTTTAATTGTAGAAGATGATGTGAAATTATGTGAATCTCTAAAGATTCAACTGGAGCAGGAGAATATCAGCGTTGATCTCTGCCATAACGGTGAAGACGGGTTACATCTTATTCGTGATAAGGCCCATGATATTATCCTTCTGGACCGCATGATGCCTCTGATGGATGGTTTGGAGGTATTGCGTTTAATGC
>NZ_JAWYAJ010000306.1:0-29890 GCF_034124845.1 Robinsoniella sp. | reverse complement strand
ACATATATCCACGCCGGTAATCCTGGTAACAGCCCTAGGTGAATTGGATGATAAAATTGAAGGATTAGATTGCGGAGCTGATGATTATATTGTAAAACCATTTGCTTTTGGGGAACTGATGGCAAGAATCCGCTGCATTGTACGGCGGCCTCAAAAATGGGAAGGCAGCGATCTGCTGAACTTTGGGGATATTTCGTATGATGCCTCATTGAAAAAGCTGGTAAAAACCGATTCTTCCTGTTCTCTTTCCAAACGAGAAGGGGATCTGCTGGAATTATTTCTTCGTAATCCGGGGCAGACGCTTCCAAGGCTTACCATTTTGACTAAGGTCTGGGGACCGGATGCAGATGTGGAGGAAGGAAACCTTGACAACTACATACATTTTCTAAGAAGGCGTCTAAAGGGAGTTGGAAGCAGCCTCAAGCTGAAAACAGTCCGCGGCGTAGGGTATTGCCTGGAGGAAACAAATGTTTAAAAAATTACACCTGCAGCTGACTTTTTTTTGTACTCTGATAACAGGTTTAATTCTGGTAACTATGACCACACTTTGTCTTTATATAGTAGAAAACGGTATGAATGACCGGAGTTATACCTCTTTTCTGGATAATCTGAATACGATGCTGGCACATTTTGAAAGCCAGTCTACGATCTCACATCAATGGATCCTTCAGATGGAGGCAAATTATCATATTAAGTTAAGTATTCTGGATAATGACACCCCCCTCTTCTCTCAGCAGTTGAATAACGATGAGGAGATATCCCGAATTTTTGGCGAAGCAGAAGAAAAAGCCAGATCTGACCATGATTTTAATGATGCTGGAATCAGCCCTGCAAACATTCTCTCCCGCCATGTAGAATTTAAGATGAAAGGAAGTAACGGTCAGAAGTATTATGCCTCTGTAGCTTTGATTCCAAAAGATAATGGTTACCTGAATGTTACGGTTTTATATCCACTGGACAGCCTGGAACATGATATTATGGTTCAAAGAGCTCTCTTTGGATTGCTGGACCTGCTGGCAGTTGGACTGCTCACCATTTTTTCCTGGCATTTTACCAAACGAATGATCCAGCCGATCAAGGAGAGCCGGGAACGCCAGGTGCAGTTCATTGCCGCCGCCTCCCATGAACTCCGTTCCCCCTTAACCGTAATTTTAACCAGTTTATCTGCCATGAAAGTAGCAGACAAAAAGCAGTCCGAACAGTTTGCTGATTCCATCCAATCGGAAGGCCAGCGAATGTCCCGCCTGATTGATGATATGCTGACTCTTGCAAATGCAGATAACAGAACCTGGAGCATCCACCCCTCTGATATCGAATTGGATACGCTGCTCTTGCAGACCTATGAAAAATATGAACGGATTGCCCGGGATAAAGGTCTAACCCTTGATGTGGATCTTCCGGAAGACATTCCGCCTACCTATCCCTGTGATGGTGAACGGGTTGCCCAGGTGCTTTCCATACTTATTGACAATGCTATGAGCTATACACCAAAAGGCGGAAAGATAAGACTTGGATTAAAGACGGAATCCTCCCGCATTCAGCTCTACGTTGCCGACAACGGTCCAGGCGTTCCGGATGAATCCAAAAAGTCTATATTCGACCGCTTTTATAGGGTTGATAAGGCTCATAAGGACAAGGCTCATTTTGGATTGGGCCTGTGTATTGCGAAAGAAATAGTAAAGTTACACAAAGGGAAAATTGCGGTGGAAGATACACCGGGAGGCGGAGCAACCTTCATCGTAACTCTGCCACAGAATTTGTAAAAAATTAGAAACATACCAGTTTTAATGCAGAAGAAGATAAGGACTTCGCATCATATCCTTATCTTCTTCTGTTCGTTTATATAAATCTCTGTTTATTTATGATCTCTGTTTTTTATGATCTCTATACGTTTTATAAATCTCTGTTCATTTCTTGATTGCTGTACATTTTTATAAATCGTAGTATCTCTGGAATTCTGCTGGGTGGGGAATCTGGCTGATATCTTTACTTTCCAATCTTTTCCGCTGTATCCAGATTTCAATCAGACGCTCCGGAAATACCCCTGATTTTGTCAGATACTCATGATCCTCTTCCAGTGCATCAAGTGCTTCATCCAGATTTTTAGGCAAAGACTGTATTTTTGCCTGCTGTTCCTGATCCAGGTCGTACAGATTAAAATCATAGGGACCCCAGCCATTTTCCGATGGATCAATCTGATTCTTAACTCCATCCAGTCCTGCCATTAAAATAGCAGCATAAGCATAATACGGATTCGCCGCAGCATCCGGACAGCGAAGTTCAAAACGCTTTGTCTCCGGTGACTTTGCATATGCCGGTATGCGCACTACCGCACTTCTGTTGGAAGTGGCATAACCGATTGTAACAGGCGCTTCATATCCGGGTACCAGGCGTTTAAAGGAGTTGGTAGAGGGATTCGTCCAGGCACAGAGAGAAGCTGCATGTTTTAGCAGACCGCCTATAAAATAATGGGCTGTTTTACTGAGACCGGAATATCCTTCTTCATCATAGAAGACCGGTGCACCGTCCTTTTGCAGCAGCATATGTACATGCATTCCATTCCCAGCTTCCTGGTAAACGGGTTTTGGCATAAAAGTTACCGTCTTTCCTTCTGAAACTGCCGCATTCTTAACCACGTATTTTGTAATCATGGTTTTGTCCGCCATATCCACCATTTCTCCCAGTTCCACTTCTATTTCCATCTGACCGGATCCGCCAACCTCATGATGGTGGTACTTCACTTTCACTCCCCAGTCTTCCAGAATCATACACATTTTACTTCGAAGGTTATAATTAATATCATTGGGAGCTGCTATATGGTAGCCGCCCTTTCCCTGGACCTGATAACCATTGTTAAATCCGTCATCAATGCCGGTATTCCACTGCGCCTGCCTGGTATCCACCGCATAAAAGGATTTTTCCGGAGATACGGCAAACCGCACATCATCAAAAATGTGAAATTCAAATTCGGGACCAATAATCATCTTGTCTGCTATCCCTGTCTGCCTCATATACTCCATCGCACGAAGGCTGACATTGCGGGGATATTGATCAAATGGAGTATTCTCATCTTTACCGATTACACACACATCGCCTGTCATTGATAATGTAGGAATGGCAACAAATGGATCCACTACTGCAGTTGCCGGATCCGGTATGAAAACCATATCACTTTTTTCAATGGGGGCATACCCATAATTTGACCCGTCAAAGCCAATTCCATATTCAAATATATTCTCATCAAACCTCTCTGCCGGAATCGTGATATGGCGCCATCTGCCATCCAGATCTGTCATTTTAAAATCAATCATCCTGATTCCATTATCTGCACATAACTGCTTTACCTTTTCACTTTTACCCATACTATCCTCCAATTTACATTTATAGCAAACCCACATTTTAATTTTAGCATAGGATTTATGATAATTCTATAGGGAAATACACTAATTCCTTATTACATCTCCCCTCATTGACCAGCATCACCGCAATCACGGCAGAGGCTAAACATATATTTAATTACCCTTCTATATAAGATGTCTGTAAGGTCATCCCTATTCTTTATACTTTGCTCCACTTCCTCGTAATTTCTTTCCACCAGTATTTCATTCATCGTTATCCCCAGAAGTATGCTCAATGCTAACAAATTATCCACATTTGGAAGTGCCAGTCCACAAAACCAACGGTAAATGGTCTGTGGGCAGGCAAATCCCATATACTCCTGCAATTCCTTTACCGATATATTTTTCTCTTCGCATAAACATTTTATGTTTTCTCCTGTCTTCGGCATGTCTATAACCGGATATATTACCACTTTATCCCCCTTTCTTTCATTTATGGTGACCTATCTTTATTCCCGCGGGCAACGAGCCAAACGGACACGCTGGTGCGTCCATTTGGCCACTGCCGCGATGGTTAAAACCCCGTTGCCTGCAGCGGGGTTTTTAACTCCCGTAAGCAGTAACCAGATGGATGCGCTTGCTAATCCATCTGATCTGAGTTATTCATAATAATGATTAAGCAGTTCCTCATTGGATATCAAAGCATAATAAATCTGATAACTCTCATCATTGACCGCTTTCACTCTAAAAAACGGGTAGTATTTCTTCATATACTCATCATCCAGAATATGATTGAAAATCTGGTTCCAGGATCTTTTACTTAACAAAAACTGCTCATTGTTGGATATTAACATCCTGCACCGTTCCCTAACATTGAGAGGTAAAAACCTTTTTTCATATTCTTCTATGCTGATTTTTTTCATAAATTCAATCAGTTTTTTCACGCACTTCTCCAGTTGGGGTTCCAGACTATCTCCTTCTTCATACTGCATAAGATCATCAAAATCCGCAATTTGGTAAACCTCTTTTTCCTTTTCTTCCTCTTCCAGCATTTTCCCCATCTTAAGCATGATCTCATCATTGTCGTAAAACAAACTCTGAAAACTTTCCTGTTCTTCTTCATTTTCTTTTCGAAACTGCTCTACAATCTTCTTCACATCACACTCTTCCCTAAAGCTTTTTTCCAGAACGGACATCATATCATCATAGGAAAGGTATGCGCTTACATTTTCATTTACCGCTCCCGACATTAAGGCAAATACCTTTGACATCTGGTCTTTAATTGTCTCAATCTCTTCACTGTCGGGCCTGTCCTGTATATGCTCCGTATAGTCATAGGTATTCTTCTCCTTCATATATAACTTCGACTTCACAACACGGCGGATAATACTTTCAGCCGTTAAAACCTTTCTCCACTTATGCTTTTCTTTAACCAGCATACAGAACATTTCCAGTTCAAAACCCAGCGCGAAATATTTTTTCATTTCATGAATAAACCCAACCTGGTCAGGGGTGAACCCTCCAAAAGCCTTCTGAAAATATGTTTTTATGGTATCTTCATCAAAATGTTCCCGGATAAAATCTCCCATCTTTTCATCTTTCTTTTCCATTGTGAGACAAAGAAATGCTTCCAATCGCTCCACGTCATCCAGGTTCATTTTTAGAACCCGCTTATAAAGCTGAATCATACAGGCTCTGTCTGTTAACTCAATGGGTATCTCCAGATACTGGTTCGCCCAGCGGATGGCGCGTTTACACTGTCCCAGTGATATATCGCCATATACAACAGCCGCCCCGGGCAGTCTTGCTTCTACCAGACAGCCTACAGCCAATAAATACAGATGATATGGCTCTCCCTGTGTTTTTCCTCCCCATAGTTTTTTAATATCCGGAATCCTTTTGTCATCATCCTCTATGCATCTCCTGTCAGATAAAATTGACCAGAACACATCCTGGTCCAGCTGATCCCGGAATCCTTCCCCATAATACTTCAGCTCTTTAGGAAAATGAAAGGACTCTCCCCTCTTTTTACTCACCAGGTCACCACTGGTAAACCAGCCCGAATGTCCATATTGATTTGTAACTTCCCGGGTTTTTACATAAAAGGAAAAAACCTGTCCGTATTTCTTCGCATTAACACGATTTAAAAAAGGATAGTTACGTATCAGAACCAGACTCTCTTTGTATACTTTCTCCCATTCCTCTTTTGCAATTTTTTCCGGAACTACATCCAGTGAAATATGAATCCCCATAGTTTACCTCCTCATTTATGCGTATAATTGTTTTCTATTTCATCATAGACGATTAGAATCAGGAAGTCATTGAATTACAAATTCAAAAAAATGGGGAAATCAATGTATTTTCATATTATATGTTGTGTATTAATTTCTTTATTAGTATATTTTCATCTTGAGTGATTTATATTTCTAGGATACTATAAAATTTGGAAAATTGCAAATTGAAATAACGTTTAATTTTCTAAAAAATGATAGTAAAAAAGGAAGCAGCTGTTCCGGTTATACTTAACCGAAAACAGCTGCCTCCTTTTTTTGAATGAGTCCATTTTAAAATGTTTGGCTTATATCACTATCATACAATTTAACATTCCAAAACTTTAATTTTACTACCATGTTGTTATTTTACGATACAAAGATTTGATTTTACTACCATGTTATTTTACGATACAAAGCTTTATTTTTACTACTATGTTATTTTACGATACAAAGCTTTATTTTACTAACCATGTTATTTTACGATATAAATCTTTATTTTTACCGCTGTACTACTTTACAATCTTAAGCCAAATACTATCACTTTTGTTATTATAAGTTTTAACCGTAATCTTTACTTTACCTTTTTTCAGTGCCGTTACTTTTCCGCTTGCACTTACTGTAGCAATTTTAGGTTTACTGGAGGTGTAGGTTACTTTACCTGCACTTCCCTTTGAAAGGGTCGTCTTCAGTTTCATGGTTTTCTTTACTTTTAATCTGTCTGATTTCGCTGCCAGTTTAACACTTTTTGGCTTTTTCTTTACGGTAATGGTACAGCTTGCACTTTTATTGTTTGGTGTTGTTACTGTTATGGTTGCGGTACCTGGCTTCTTCGCCGTGATCCTGCCTTTTTTATCAACAGTTACAATCTTCTTTTTGCTGCTTTTCCATTTAAGGGTGCCTGCGCTGACACCGGATGGCTTCAGGTTCACAGTTAACTTAAATTTCTCTTTTTCTCCAAGCGTTTTTTTCTTCACATTTAGCTTAATTGAAGAAACAGTCTTTTTTACTAAACCTTTTACTGCCTGATTCAGTTTGTTATAGAGTGCATCTACTGTTTTCTGGTCCGCATTTACATTTGCCATTACTGCATCAATCTGTGAGAACAGATCTTTTACGGCTTTCACTGTTTTGTCTGTGTACTTGCTGAATGAAATTGCCTTTGCACTTTGATAAGCACTGTTTAACTTTGTCTTATCTGCGCGTTTTACCAGCTGGCTTTCTGCCGCTTTTGCCTGTGCAAGTAAGTCTGAACCTTCTTTTTCAGATACATTAGAAGTATCTGCCAGAACTGTTTCGATTCTTGCCAGAACCTGCTTCATAGCGGCGAAACTGTTGGATGTATAAGCAGCATCTTTCCCGTTATAAGTATTGTAAATGGTTCTGAGACTATCAACTACATTCTTTTGTACTACTTTTACAAGTGATTTCTGTGCAGCTGTCATTCTGACAACGGCTGCGTCCAGTTTCGCCTGTGTCAGGTCAGCACTGTTGGCAATTAAGTTCTCAACTTCTTTGATTGCATTTTGTAAAGTTGTATAGGAATCTTTTGTATAATTGCCCTGTACTACTTTCTTTGCTTCTGTTAATGCGTTCTGAGCTTCTACAATTTTAACAAGTCCGTTGATTGCATCATTCAGGTTCTTTGTTGCAGCATCTACTGCTTCCTGGTCCTTACGGTCTACCTTCTTGGCATTTTCCAGCGCTGATGCCAGTCTTGCGTAGCTGATTGCCGTGTACTCAACCGGATTCTTAGCTTCTGCCTGTTTAATCAATTCATCCAGGGCACCTTTTATCAGATCTGCTGCTGCTTTTTCCAAAGCATCATAAGCTTCTTTCATCTCTGCAGCTGTTGTGTCCTGACTGTCTAATGCTTCTTTTGCTGCATCCAGTGCTTCTTTAAATACTTTCCAGGATTGTGCTGTGTAATCTGCTTCCTTTAAGTCCTTGTTTGCATCATACAACTGCTGTAACTGGTCTTTTATATCTGTGCTATATTTCACACCGATATTATCTAAGATCAATGCATATGCAGATGTTGGATTGGAATCTGTAGGTTTTAAAATTGCTTTTTCATAGAAGTAAATCTGATAATCCTCAGCATCTCCCGTTGTAAAAGTTCCTTTAAATGTTGACTTTGTATTCTTATCTCCGGTGGTCGGGGTATGGTCCAGTTTTACCTCTGTAGCATTATCATGGTCTTTGAATGCCAGTTTACCATCTGCTCCCTGGCTAACCGGTTTCACATAGACTACATAATCGCAGCCATCTTCTAATGTATAATCAAAGGTTAAATCATAAGAAGTATTCGGCTGGAGTTTTAAACCGCTTTCATTGGTAACCACATATCTGCCCACTTCATTTTCGTTGAGTTTTAAGGAGTTTTCTCCATCTAAAACCCAGGTCATTACAGGTCCTACTTCGTCTTCACCCGGTTTTACAATTACGTTATTGTCATTTGCATTGCTTCTGTCGGATGCGATATGAATTTTTCTGGATCCGCCGCCATATTCTAACGGTCCCCAGCCTTCATAGGTGTTTTCAAAGTCTTCATAGAGCACATAATCTGAATTGTTTACATCATCTTCTTTTGTTGTATGCTGCCATACTTTTACGTCGTCAAATTTAACCACTCCATCGCCTTTTTCTGCGGTCAGCTTAATCTGTGCTGTGGTTACCCCTTCCGGAACGGTAAACTCAACATCCATTCTCTGCCATCTGGTTCCCACATACTTGAAGGAAGAACGGTGTACACCGTCTTTTCCGGTAACAAAGTTTGTATAAGGCTTACCTCCAATGGTCACTTCAATAGAAGATTTACGTCCGTTCTGAGTTTCTGTCCAGACACCTACGGTGTAGTCCTGACCCGGCTTCAGACCTGTCATTTCCTGGGTGAGTGTTCCACCCTCGCTCTTAAACTGCGCATAGCGGTCCCAACGGTTTTCGCTCATTTCTTTTGAGATATCATAGTTTTCTTTACCCGGTACGATCTCAATGGATGCATCCCCGGTTTTTTCCCATACGCCGCCTTCGTCTGCAAATTTTTCTGCATTGAATGCAAAATCTTTTGCAGGGCTTCCTTCGCCCCAGTCTCCTGCTGCTTCCAGTACCTGAGTGCTTGTAGAAGGATATAATACATATGGTGTATTTTTCTCGCTGTCGATGGTGATTGTGCCACCATTATTCGAGATTGTGCTAATTTTTACTTTTCCCTGTTGTGTGGTCTCATATAAATCAAAGGAAGCAACTTTCTTAAATTCATCTGTCAGTTCCCAGGTTGTGGGATTGCCTGTTGTATTCCAATGATACAGTTTTGCGCCTCCGTTAATATCTAACTTGTCGCCTGTTTTGATATCCCAGCTCCATGGAATCAGGGAAGTTGCCTCTCCTGCATGGCGTTCGCCTTCATCTGTTGTGGTTCCGGTATCAGCCCAGGATGAGATTAATTTTCCGTCCTGACGTAATTCCACCATCTTTGTTTCTTTATTTCTTTTGGAGGTAACATTTCCTTCAAACGTAATTTGGTCTGTTTCTGATTTTAATACACCAAAATGCTGCATGAATTTTGTAGGAAGTACTTCGTTGTAGAATACGGTTACACCCTGCTGTACATCGGTCTTAGAATCTCCCCAGGTAGTTACAACCGGGATTTTCTGTCCTTTGAATAAGGCGTTTCCAACAAAGATGTCCAAATCATTTTTAACCATTCTGTAAAGAACGCTCTTGTTTCCTTTATTCGGATATCCAAGGTCGGTACCCCAATGGGTAAAGGTAACACCAGGCTCAATCGGTCCTGAGAACTCCGTACCTACTTTAACCCCAAGGTCATTGATATAATCTACTAATTTGTAAGCATTATAATCATTTCCTGTATATACATCAATATAGTAGAAATCCAGTCCTTTATCTCCTACTTTTGTTAAATCATAAAGGTCTTTGAACCGTTCCTGAAGCTGTCCTGTTACAACATCTTTCGTCTGGTCTACATAGTATGCAGTATCAATCCAGTCCCAGCCTTTTGCAAGTCTGTCGCTTTGATATCCGGCTGCTGTAGCTCCGCTTAAGTTATTATAATATAATTCATTTGCATCCAGATGATATTCGGTAGCATTGAGATGTACACCGATGCTCATGTTATATTTATCGCCTTTGTCGATAAGGGTTTTGAAGTCTTCCACTCCACCCTGTCTTACACCGACATTCGAGTAGGAAGGAATATCATCATCATGGCCTTCTGCCTGGTACCCTTTGTGAAGTACCATCTGACCAAATCCATCCATGTAATTATACAATACCTTACCTGTATCTAAGGAATTGAGGAATGGATCATTTGCCTGGCTGGCAAAGTTAAATGCAATATACATCATATTGTTTGCCATGTCTTTGGCGCCAAACGCTTCTTCCAGGATGTATTTCCGATGTGCTACTGCTGCATCCTGCCAGTCAACATTCTCGTCTGCATTTGCATCTTCTGTAATCACAATTTTTGCCCAGGGCAATTCTTCTTTATCGGTGGTGTCGCTGTAACGGTAAGTCCATTCTCCATTTCGGATCTGCGCTTTTTTCACCAGGGACTTTACGGATTTCTCCATTACCACTTTATTTCCGCCGGACATTACATTGTTTTCAATGGAAGCAGCCAGACCATTTCCACTAATCATTGCCATGGTGGTACCTTCTGCACCGCTCTTTTCCATTTGTGACATATCATCCGCTAATTCTTCGGATACGCCATGCCATTGTCCATTTGATTTTGTCCAGGCATAGGAGGCGCCTTCCATCTTGTCATCTGCATAAGCCCAGGTATTTTCTCCCAGTGAAAATGTTTTTACTTTAACGCTGCCGTTTTCTGCAATATCTGTGACTTTAAATTCTACCACATGATTTTCTGCTACAGAAAGTGTTGCCTTTATGGTTACACCTTTATCTGCAAAATCCATTACGTATTCGAAGGTACTGTCATCTTTCTTTGTTCCGGTAACAGCCGGTGATACTTTTTCTCCGTTGAGAACTACGGTTCCCAGCTGATCTTCCTGACCTCGCATGGTCTTGTCATTCAGCTTATAGGAGAGAATACGTGGGAATGACTCATCAATCACAGCTGTCAGTCCGTCTTTTTGAATCTCAACCGTTTTCTCATTTGCAGTAAATAACGGAAGGGAAGCTTCCTCAATCATTTCAAAGTTATCAAATGTCAGTTCTTTGCTTCCATACCAGGACTTTATACCAAAGAGTCCGGGAGTACTTGTCATAGATTCCATGGTAACGGAACCCATATCTGTTACTAACCCATCTTTATCGGTAAATTTCAACTGTACGGTGTTCCCAATCAGGTCGATTGCTACCTTATAAGTTTCACCTGCTTTTAAGGAAAATGTCTTGCCAAATCCCTTGGTACTGTCATCTACATTTACACGCCAGTTTCCATTGATATCAACCTCTACCGACAACCCTCCGGTAAAGTCTGTGTCGCGGAAGACGAAACCATAACGTCCGCCCTGCATATCATCTCCAACGCTTGGTGTGAAATCAAATGTGGTATGCACGTCTTTCATCGGAATTGAATCTTTATTTAAGAATCTGGTGACACCCGGTACTTTTATGGTCAGAGTACCTGCTTCAGTATTATGTATTGCATTATTGCTGCCATCAAGAGGTTTACTGGACTCCCAGTTAGGAGTATATAATTCCCCAAAGGTTTCTTCATATACACTGAGTTCCTCTGCACCCATTGCATCGATTTTTACATTCATTTTCCCGGCATTTGGATTGTAGATACCAAATCCGCCCTGTGTCTTATCATAAGGAACTTCTTTTACAGTTCCAACCGTCTGGTTATTCACCTTTAAGGTCAGATTTCCTTTTACTATTTCCACTCTGAGAATATAATCTGTATTAGCTGCAATTGCTTTGCTGCTTCCAATCGTTGTGACCTTTGATCCATTATCCAAAACCCATTCGGAAGCGGAGGTATTATAAACTTTTACATTTCCGATCTGAATTCCGCCAGCCAGCTGGTCTGCCTGCATTTTCACCTGGAATACGCCATGTTCCGGCATTCTGATATCGCTGTTAACAGCCGCTGCTTTTCCTGCAACTGCACCTTCCAGATATCCATTATTAATCTGAGGTGTTTCCAGGTCTTCCCAGTTAACCGCTGCAATTGTATCATAGTACTCTTCATAATATACTTTATCCAGAGGAGCTGTTGAGATATCCTCGAACTTTTCCGTATAAAGCAGATCATCCACATAAATCTTACCGGTCCCTGCTATTCCGGGATACCCCATTCCAATAGAAACCCCTGCCGGAATGTCAGCCGCAGATTTTTTTCCATTGATGCTGAGTGTTACTTTGTCTCCGGTAAATGAAACCGCCAGATCGTTCCAGGACTTTAACTTTGGTGATTCTGCTTCGCCTGTTAATGGATACGTCTGATCGCCTAAGACAAACTCCCATTTATTTTCATTGTACTGCACAATTCCAGTGCCGATCTTAAGACCAAGGTCCGCATTTTCTGTCTTTACTTTTACCCCAAAGGTTCCCTGTGATAATTCTACGGCATCTCTTAATTCAGCCATGCCGCTGACATTTGTTAAACTCAGAACCTTATTGGATCCTTCCTTTACAATTGCAGGTGAGCCCTGGCTCCAGTTTCCGGTGATACCATCCTGGAAATCATTTTCATATTTCACGATAGCTTCCGGCTCAATAATTTTATTTGTGTAGGTAACATCATCGATTAATACGGCAGTATTTCCCCAGGTACGGATACCGAACTGACCCGCTACACCATTTTTTAATACATCCAGTGTAAAGGTTCCTACCGGCTCTTTATTTAAATAAACAGTGATTACACCTTCCTGGAAGTTGATGATTAAGTCATTCCAGGTACCGTTAACTGGTTTTTGCATTTCAATACTAGGATAACCTGACTGATTTTCTACAACCCATTGTCCTCCATCCCAGTTTAACTCACGGAACTTATTATCCTTAGCACCAAAACGGAATCCAAACTGCTTCGGTGTGCTGTTAGCAGGTGCAACTGCTTTGTAACGAAGAGATAATGTTCCCTCTTTGATATCCGGGGAATCCAGATCTACCACTCTTCCTTTACCAGCTGCAATCTTCAATACCCTGTTTCCGGTATCTGTTGTCTCGATTGATGCAGCATTGTTACTCCAGTTTGGTGTATATTCCGGATCTTCATAATCCTGAACATATTCCACAACATTGGATGGCTTGTCCTTTGTACCTACACCTTCCACCTTGAAGTCGCTGATAGATATAGTTGCAGGTGCGCTATACCATTTAAAGATACCTACCTGACCTCTTTGGTTAGCCAGTTCATCGGTCAATACATCCGGAATAGCTTCATTAAAGATAACCGCATCATCTACCGCAATGATTACCTTATCTCCATAGAATCCTATCCGAAGTCTGTAATCTGTGTTTTCGGCTAAAACCGGTCCTGAAAAGCTTTTCCACGAACCACCTGCATTTTGAGCCTGAATCACCCAGCTTCCTTTCACATCATATCTTACAGAAATACCGTTTGAATCATCATTTGCCTTGAATAAAAAGCCGATTCTTTCTCCCTCCGACTGATATTTAAAAACAGTTGAAATAACACCAGAGGTAAGATACGGTGTATTATCCCAGGTAGCTGCAAACTCGTTGCCTGTAAGTGACTCAATTTTCATAGTCAGTCCATTATCTACCGTCGCTGTACCTTTACCAGCTTTATATGTAAATGGTTCCGGCTGATTGGACTGATAGTTATTACCATATGAGACTTTTTCCTGCCCTGCCGGTATGGCTGCATACATCTCATTCAACAGGCTGGCAAATGCTTCATCCGCACTAACTCCTTCTTCTGCCGCATTAGCAGCATTCTTCTCCTGCAATTCACTCTCGGTCTCTGCTGCCTCGGTTGCAGCCCCTTCCGATGGGATGCCTTCTGTTTCACTTGTTGATTCATGCTCCTCTATATCCGTTGTCTCACTCTGCACCTCTGTTTCCTTTACAACCTCTGTTTCTATGGGTGTCTCCATTACCTCAGATCCATTCTCCTGCAGTTCTGCCGCATGCACAACCGCAGATGAGAAAATACCTTCTGCACTGGAGCATACCAGACATAGAGATAATGTAAAGCTGATTATTCTCGCCGCCAGATGCCTCTTGTTCCTCATAACTTTTATCCTCCTGATACTTATTATTACAGAAACCTTTTCCTGTTACCCACAGGATAAATTATATACTAATTTTTAGCAATATCTTCTATGCAAATAAGCAATATTCCACAAAAAGAGACCTCGATTACACAAGTGCACCTTAAATTTAACCACCGTTTTTCATTGAAAATTCATTGTTTTATATCTTTTGTATATTACGTTTTCTTTCTACTGTATTGTCAAGTTAAAATACATATAAAATTTATTTTTATCCCGGCAGGCTGTCTTTTACACATAAAGTTCCATATCCTAATGTGGGATTTGGGTAGACCCGCTCTACATTTAAGGGCCTCGCTCCCCGGATCAGGTAAGCTTTCACTTTTTCTCCATATAAATAAGGATCATTTCCCATTACCATTCCCCACTGCATTAACATTGCGGCCGCCCCGGTCACAAAAGGCGTTGCAAAAGATGTACCGGAAACAGTGGTATATCCTCCTCCCGGTGCCGCTGTTGTGATATCTACTCCGGGCGCTGACAAATCTGGTTTAATCTGGCTGTTATCCCGGTTATATCCTCTTCCTGAGAAAGGTGCATAGGTTAAAAGCCTGGAATCGTAGGCACCTACTGCAATGACTTTCCTTGCAGTGGAAGGAATCGTCAGCGTTGTCTCTACCGTCGGCTGATAAAATCTCGTACCTATTCCCACCGCTGCTGATGCCGGAAGCCAGACATCATATCTGCCTTCTACAATTCGTTTTGGTGTGAATACCAGCCTCCAGATTCCGCTGTCGATATAAGTATCCCTTGGGATAAAATCAATATAGATCTCCTGTGACACACTGCTGGGGCTGGGCTCTCCATAGTAGATCAGCAGCTGTGTCCCGCCTGCAATATAGCGCTGTGGTCCCAACACTTCCTGCAATGGTCCGATCACCTGTCCTGACGGATGTACAATGCTGATGTCAAATTCATCCACATAAGACTTCCAGATCTGGAGATTTATACTCAGTTCATTATTAACTATCCCAAATTGTATCTCCACAGGCTCATTGTTTCGCAAAATTCCCGAAGTATGCCCCCCGGTACTCCCCTCATTTCCCGTTCCCACTGATATTGTTGATTTCCATAGATTTGATATATCATCAATATACGTCTCCAGCAGCCCGCTTCCATCATGTGATCCATACACGGTTCCAAAGCTGAGATTAATCGCAACGGGCTTCTGGTATTCGATAGACTTCCTTATCACATAATCCAGTGCCTGCATCAGTTCTGTCGTCCTGGGAAATGAATTTGGCCGCGCCAGTCCCAGTTTTACAACAATTATATCACTTTCATAGGCAACCCCCCTGTATCTCCCATTAGATGCCCTGCCATTACCAGCCGCTATGCCAAGTACCTGGGTACCGTGGCCACTCAAGTCCCTGGATGGCACAACCTGGGCAGCCTGAACTTCTCCTTCTGTTTCAGGGTTTAATGCGGCGTTGATCTGTGCCTGGTCAAATTCTGTTCCGATTTTAAATCCGGGGGGAGGGTTCCCCGGCAGTGTCTGATCCCAGATATTCAATATGCGGGTACTTCCGTTGGGATTTCGAAAATCAGGATGGGTATAATCCACCCCCGAATCAATGACTGCAACAATAATGCCCTCACCATTCAAATTAAATGCTGGCGTCTGCAGCACATTCATACAGGAAGCCGCTCTCCCCTGATTTACGGAAAAAAATAACCGCTTTGGCTTTTCAATAAATTCAACTTCCGGCTGTGCAGCAAGGAAATCAATCTTTGATTCCGGTAATGTTATAATTGCGTATTCATTAATTAATTCCACAACCTGAATGTCTTCGCTCTCAAGTCTTGAAATGTCTCCTGAGTACTTTACGATAATTTCCCATTTTTGGTCTACAGGATCATACCCCACGTCCAGGGTCAGGGATTTTTCCCGCTCTTCCGGTGTAGCATCCAGTGCCAGATTCAGAAGATTTTCTATTTTTTGATCATTTGCCATAACCTGTTCTCACCCTTAATCTGCAATTAAGGACGGAAGATTAAACAATCTTCCGTCCTTAACAATTATTATTACACTATATGATTTTACTTTGCCTGATATTCTATAATTTCATCCGGGCTGCTAACTGGCCAGGGTGCATCTTTCCCAAAATCCGGTGTTACATTTCTGGCCTGAATTGCTTCAACATTAAAGATAATTTCTATCTTTGCTGAATTAAATGCATTTGTCCATGAAGTTGGGATCTGCATGGTATAGATATTGTCCGCGCTTCCCTGATCTTTTAACAACGGAATCTTATCATTTCCAGTTACAATCTCTTTATAATAGATATAATCACCTTTCAGTACCCAGTTTTCACTTAAAGATGCTCCAAATTCAGAAGATCCATCTGGGTTAAACAGTGGGTAATCCACGTCATTTACGTTTACTTTCGGTGCTGCTATTCGAATATAGGAATCCTGACTGTCTGCCGCTAAATTAATAGTAGGGTCTTTCCTAATAGGATCACCCGGCAATAATGACTGATAGTTTTCTTCTATATAATTAGGCTCTTTGATCTCTACGCTGACAAAACCAACTGCCAGTTTATTATTCACTGTATCTTTATCCGTGAACCAGGCTAACGTAGCTCCCACGGTCACGAGACCAACAAGGGCAGCTGTCGTAACCAACAGCGCTATTTTTTTCTTAACCATTACTCTTCCTCCTCTACACCTATGGCAGAATCCATCAAACGGATTAACTCTAATGTACTACGAAATGGCTGTATTCTTTTTTCTTCCACCCAGTTTACCGTTCCCTGCCATGTTTGATTTTTTCTGCTTTTCACTGTAACAATAAACGTCTTTTCTTCATTTTTATTTGAACCATCCATACGATCTGAATCCATTCCTTTCCTCTGCCAGAGCATTCAACCGACCATTAGCAAACAATCTGTTTCCCTGCTGATATATAATCTGTAGTATGTAACTATAAATTCAACAAGCGTGTTTTCAAACTGCCTTTATCCGGTTGGCTGCTCCGCTTCACAGGAAGCGTCAGTGCAAGATTGGTGGCGTAGTGGGGTTACGTTCTTAATCTGCACGGTCGCTGCCTGTTTCATGGAACTGCCGGATCAGGCTATGAATTTTCAAACACGCTCTGGTAAACCTTACTGATTATTCTTATTCTGGTTGTGTTGGTGCCGTTGTTTCAGTTGTTTCCGTTTTATTTGTTTCTGCCTGAATGTCTTTTCCCTCAGAATCTTTCCATCCTGTAATTAAACCTTCTGCATTTTTAGCTGGTGTAAAGCTATCAGCCTGAATTGCTTCGGCAAATACGTTAATCTTAAATGTCAGACCAGATACTTCATTGCCCCAGTTTTCCGGTATTTTAACACTCTGGAACAGATAGTCTGATGCGCCCGCTGTCATCGGTGCCTGATAATAATAGTATCCGTCTGTTGATAAGAACCATTTCTTTGTATCAATATCAATTAATGGCAAAATGTCTGTAATCTGATCCTGGCTTAAACCTACAAATTCAATTTTCGCACGTACATATGCATCTAAAGAACCGTCTGCTACTGTAATTTTAGGGTCTTTTACAATACTCTGGTTTGGCTTCACATCTGTAATTGTATCATCCGGATTTTTACTAAACTCCGGCTCTTCTAAATCGATGTCAACTTTCCCCATTGTTACAACGTTTGTCTTACTGTCTTTATCTGTAAAATATGCTAAAGTTGCTCCAACTCCGATTACTGCCACTAATGCTACTGCTGCTACCATCGTTAATATTTTTTTCTTTTTCATAATTTATTTACCTATCCTCTCAGTTTATATTGGTATACTGTAATTGTGGTACTTTTTATAGAATACACTATTAGGGTTTATATATTAATTATGGAAGTACTGATTAATTTGTCTCAGGATTCAATGCTCCATTTAATTGTTTTGTTGCTTCTGCCAGTGCAGTTGCGTCATCTATACCATCCGCCTGAATTGCAGCTGCCACAACTTTTACTGTACCTACAGTACTCTCTATCTTACCTTCTGCTTCTTTATTATATATAACGCTTGTAAAGACTGGAGGAAGTAATTGATCTGCATTCTTTTTCACTACTTCTGTATTATATTTATAGATCCCATTTAAATTTTTAGAAGAATCTGCCTTAACCCAGTTAGAACTATCCCAACCTTCAATTTTAAAGTTGTTACTTACTAATTCGTCTGCTCCGCTAACCTGTACAAATACCCAGCAATCAGCTGAATCAGCCTTAACCGTAACTACCGGTCTCTTAGCAACTTCCTGTCCGGGATACATATTTTTACCGTCAACTTCATCATTCCAATCTGGTTGCTTATCAAAATCTTCTTGTGAATTTCCAGTTTTTTCATCCAAATCAATATTAACTTTACCAACTGTAAATGTATTTTGTGCCACGTCTGTTGTGCTTGTTAAGTACGCTAAAGTTGCTCCAACCATTACCACACCTGTTAAACAAACTGCTGCTACCATCGTAATCAAACTTTTTTTCTTCATCCTATTATCTCCTATTCCTTTTCTTATTTATTTGCTCTTTATGTTTATCTATCTTATGTATCCAGTATATAACAATCCAGTCACACACCGGTCATACAGAGATAATAAAATGAAATTTTTTATTCTTTATTTGTTTCTTTTTTCGTGTCTTTTTTCTCTTCTTTACTAAATATTTCTGGTAAAAAAACAAGTAAAATCAGTATAATAAATATGCCGCAGATCCCTGCAATTCCAAGGGGAGTTTTGGCATAAATACTGATGTATCCCAGCAGCGGAATATGAAATCCAACCTTACCAATCACACTGGATGCTGCTACCGGTTCCGCGTCTTCTACTGCATTTGCATCTCCCTTTGTTGTGATTGACTGTTTCTCCTGATCCACATCTTTTATTCTATGTGTTACCACCGTATCGCTTCCCATATGAAAGCTAATTACATCCCCCACTTTTAAATCATCAAACGGAGCTTCCTTAACATAAGCAATGGAACCCACACCTATGTTGGGTTCCATACTTCCGCTTAAAACTGCCATCGTTTGATATCCAAAAAAGTGTGGTAAAATTAAGGCTGCTGCAACAATTGCTAATATAATTAATAATAAAGAACTTAATATCCCACATACTTTTTTTAACATCTTTTCTCCTCCAAGCTTCTCATGTTTCGTGTCATATATTTTTCTTTTTTAACAAAAATATCTATTATTTTGCACTATAAATCTTCCATATTCTATTTGCTGATTCCACATTAAAATCCCCGTTTTCGTTTAATGCAGATATCACTTCTCCTGCATTATTAACGGCTTCTGCCTGCACCGCTTCCTGATATAGTGTCATATCAAATGGTTCAAACTTATCTTTATCTTTTATTACATATTTGCTGAATAATGACCCTGTACTTTCTCCCGGTTGAACAACCGCATTATAATAATAAAATCCATCTTTTTCATTATAAATCCATAAATTATTCTGGTTTCCACCGGAAATGCCAATATTACTTTCTGCACTTTGGGGAGAAATGGTCATTCTCATACGGATAATACAGGCATTTTTTCCTGTATTTCTTACAGATGGCTCCTTAATACCTTCTGAAGCAACAATATTTTCTTCTATATCTGTTGTCACATTTCCTACGGTAAAAGTATTTTCTTTTACCGTAGAAACATCTGAATATAATGCAATTGTCATACCAGTAATACCTATTGCAGCCACACATACCAGCACCAGAGTGGCCATCAATGCTTTTTTATTATTTATAAATCTATTCATTTTATCCACTCCTTAATTTTCTTTATTTCCTGTCTGCTTTACACGATCAGGTGTAATTATAATGTTGCCATTCTCATCCATGGTAAATTTATTAATCACGACATCTGTATGGGAATAATTGTCAGGATTAGTACGAATATTCTTAAATGATACCGTCTGTTCAGATGCATTTTTAGTTAATTCCGCTTCTTTTATATTGCCGCCTTCGCATTCATATCTTATAGTTTCCAACTCTGTTACTTCATAAGTTCCCAGTGGTAAAAGTTCAAAAGTTTTTTCCTGAGTCATTGGATTACCACTTTCAAAACGCATGGTATATTCAAACATTTTTCCGGTTTCTAAATGTCGTATCTGGAAAGTAAAAATTGGATCACCATTTTCATAATTTGCAGTATCAATTGTCTTTTTAATCGTTAAATTTCCTAATAACAAAGTATTTGTTACGATGACTTCTGCGTTCTTTTTAAATAATAGTTTACCGGAAGCTTTTCCATCAGTGCTCAGAATATCTGCATTTTTCACTTCGTAAGTTTCTTTATCGTATTTGGTAAAGTTCTTATTTAATTCATCCAAATTAGATTCCTTTACTTCGAAACTTGTTCCTGACGGAATCTTAGGAATTCTAATTTGATCGCCTGCTTTTACATATATCTTACCTTTTACTGCGTGCTCGCGGTTTTCGTCTTCTTTTGCCTCATTTCGAATAAACTCACCCTCAAACAAATGACCACCTACTGTAACGGTTAATTCATAAGTATCTTCAGAGGAACCAGAAGTTAATACTTTTTCAATTACCAGATCCTGCAAATTATCTCCGGTACAAAAATTTTGAAAGTTAACTGTAAGATCTGTGCCAACTACAAGTGCCTGGCTTCTGATGATAAAGCTAGACCCGTCCTCACCCTCAATAATTGAACCATTTGCTGTTGTTAACTGTACATCATTCACAATAAATTCATCATACTGGTTCTGAACAACATCTGTCTCTTCAACAAAATACTTTTTCCCCATATCAAATTGTGTGAATTGGGCTGTCTGGCCATGTTTTAAAGTAAAACTGCCATCCTCTTCTGTCAGCATTTCTTTTGTTTTGCTGCCATCGATCAGTGTATATGCTCCATCCTTCACCAAACTATATTTTGTAGAATCATTATTACGGATTACATCTCCATTCTCATCTTCTACATAAAGTTTAAAATTAAAGTTTACGTCACTGAATGACCCTTCATTTATATTCCCAATTTCTTTTGTAATATTAACACTTCCCTTAGGAACTGTAGGGATATTAAATTTTAGTTTGCAGTTAGATGCTCCGGCACCACGCTCCATGTAGAATACTTTAATTTCATGAGCCGTATAGTTTTTGAAATAGTTCTCTCCTTCGGCAAATTTAGACATATCTGCATTTGCTGCTTTAAATAAAGCCTTTATGTTTGTAGGAGTAACACCCTGAACATTTACATCTCCTGTTTGGAAATTAATGCTTCCGCTGCGTGCATCATGACATCCCCCAATATCCAATACCAGAACTCCGTCAATGAAAACCCACATATCATCATCACCGTTAAACTCAAAAACCATAGGACTTCCGTCAACGATACCGTCTTTCGGCTGTGCAAAGGAAGCACTCATATTTAAACCAAAATGATATGTCGTTCCCTGGGTTTTATATAATTCTTCTCCATATCTGGCATCATTTTGGCTTAATGGATTTCCCTGTTCGTCATAATAATTTTTGTTCGTACTAAGTTTTCCATTCTCTATTTCATTGTAAGGCATAAAATTTCCACGCTGATAGTAGAATATATTGGAATTATTTGGCGTACCGATCTGCTTGTATACAGAGAAGTTCCCAGCATTATCTCCTGTTTGATTTAAGTAAGCATAGTTATCAAAACTACTATAGTAAAAATACTTACTTTCGTCGTATACACTTTTCAAAAACAAGTGATTTGCGTTTGCCTGAGTTGAATACCCACCCTGTGGGTCAAACCATTCTTTTAATGTTGTTCCTCTGAGATCTTTGTTACTTCCAGATTTTCTAATTGCTTCACCAAATTTTGTACTAAATACCGGGTACCCGTCTGCATCTAAATTGTTTTGCACCATCCCCTGTTTGACCCCTCGGCCATATTCTGTCTCATTCCATACTCCGCCTGTAAACTGATGTTCATTAAATGGATATTTAAACATATTCAGTTCAATACCTTTACCTGCACTATCCACTGTATCAACTGTTTCCAGTTTGTCAATGTATTCGAAATATAATTTATCGCCATTTTTCACATTATACCTTTCATTGTTCGTCCAGTCTACTTGCCATCCAATATTATTTTGATTTTTCCAAATCATTACATTACTTACATTTTTTTGTCCATTCCATGAATTAGATGTCATGTAGGCACGACTGAAAGATTTATTTTCAAGTACATTTTGTTGCTTTTTATCTTCACTCTGTATCCACTCATTTATTTTACCTGAGGATACATTTGGATAAGATCCTGAAGTTTCATATTTAAACTCTAAAGGTTTGCTAAGTAAATCATTTCCACTTTTATCAACAATGTGGATATTTAAGCTCTGAGTTGTAGTTGATTGACTCGTTCCATTCTTATTTGTCCAAACAAGTGTAAAAATGGAAAAACTGTTAACTTGAAAATTAGTAGTAACCACTTCTTCTTTTTTATTTACATCTACGGATGCATGCTTCACTTCTTCAACAACGACATCCTTATCTTTGCTTTCATTAAAATGGTATAATGCAACATTCTGTTCTATATCGTTTTCTGCATTATCATCCGTTGTATTTGCTGCATTTTCCGGTTTTACACCCTCTTTAAAATCCATAGTCACTGCTACGTCTCCGGAAGGTTCCACCTCAACACCATCTTTTACAAAACTAATATCATATGCCAAAAATCCTGTAATTGTATCAACCTCTGATTTAACATTGGCTTTTAACAGACTCTCTACTCTGTCTAATTCCTCTTTTTCCACAACCGGCACAACTTTCAGTTCAGCTCCTCTTGGAAGAATCCCTGCTTCGCTTAAAACTGCCTTCACCGTTACCTGGTCATCATCGTATGTATATTCCGTTGTTGTATCCGCTCCATTCCAGGCGATTGCGAACTGGTTTACGTGATCTGATTCAAATGCAACTGCGCCTACTGCTAAATCGGAATCGCAATTTAAAACAGTTGTTTTATCTTTCAGGTCTGTTACATTAGTCTTTCCAACTTCAATTTCATCTGCTGTGAACTGTAAAACCTGTGCCCTAGTTGCTTTTAAATTCATTCCTTCGGTTTTGAAGATTTCAGGAAGGACTGCATTTTTGAAGTTGATGGAAACTTTCATTTCATCATTTATCTGATAAACCACACCATCTTTTTCAAAATAAATTTCATAAGCGTTAAATCCATCAATTGGTGCCGCATCTTTTTCTGCTTTTTCATTTATCATGTCATTGATCTTGTCATAAGCAGCTTTTTCTGCTTTATCTGATTCCGGGCTGTTATCTGAAATTGTTTTATTTATAATGGGTTTAACCACTAACGCTGCATCTGCCAAAACGGTATTCACATTCTTTAATGACACTTCAACTGTCATCTCATCGTTTTCAAAGAGATATTGTGACTGCATTTCTTCCGAATTGCTTTCTGTCTCTGTCAAAGCGGTTTCGCTTGTCTCTGATGTCATTTCGGTCTGCATTTCTTCCTGACTTTCACTCTGTACTTCACTGTCAGCCTCTGTCTCAGGAATACTTTCTGCAGCCGGTTCCGTATTTATTTCAGTTTCCGGTAATGAAGCAGCTTCTGTTTGTACCTCAGTCATTACGACTGGTTCTGTTTGTGCATCTGCCGTTTCACTTTCCACCGGAGCTGCTGTCTCAGCCTGACTGGTTTCATTAAGCATTTCTGCCTCTGCTGCCGTCCCCGGGATTTCTGTGTTATCCGATTTATCCGCCGCCAGTACTACTCCATTGGAACCTAAAGCAGATACGATCATGGCCATACATAAAAGGATTGCAGTTAATCTTTTTTTCATTCTTATTTTCATGTGGATCCTCCTCTGATATACTATCTATTCTCTTTCAGATATCAACTTATCCCGTTAATTCTTCGTTTTATAGATTTACTATATCAAAAGCAAGTCACAGACTGGTCACAGCAAACAAACTAAGTGAAAAAATATGGTGATATCATAAATCTGATATCACCACATGATCTGTTACTATTTGTATCATCTGAATGGCACCTTCAAACCTGTCCAGCATTTCCCCCTGCAGGCTATGTACCTCTCCCTGCCAAGTAGAATGCCTTCTGCTTGTTACGATAACATCAAAGGTTGCCATTGTGCCTTTTTGCTTTAAAATTTCCTCAATATCCATTTCACTGTTTGGATTCATCGAAAAAAAAGAATGTGAATGCTCTTTTAAAAAACTCCTTTTTTCCTGAAACGCCTGGGGATAACCCGCTGCATCAAAAATTTTATCCACCTCAATTAAGAGGCTGGAAAGATCCTGAAACTTTATTTCATCCTTTGACAACCTGGTGTAAGCCCTGCCCTGAAAATAAATATCTTTTTTTTCGTCTATACAGATTCTAAGAGCATTCATCAAGTAATAAGACTGTATCTTTTCCACAAATGCTCCTCCTATTCGTTGCTTATATCTCCAAAATTAATTTCTTCCAGACTGCTTCTTATGTTAAACTTCTTCCACTTTCCCGAATTATAAAAATTGTCTTCAATTCTCTTCAATACCATCTTCCCGGATTCATATGTACATGTTGGCAGCAACACTACATACTGTGATCCGCTGTACCTGGCCGCTACATCTCCTGCCCGAAGACAACCAAAAGCATCCTTTACATGATCCATGGCCCGTTTCAGCATGGAAAGATAAGTTTCTGTCCCCTTTTCAATATACTGGGGCGGATTAATCGTGATCAGCGCAACATGAACTGCCATTCCAAATCTCTGCGCCTGCCTCGCCTGCAGCCTGTATATTTCACGGAATATCCCGTACTTGCAGAGAAATACCCCCTGTGGTTTCGCTGCTTCACACAGATCGTCCTGAATTCTTTTAATATCCAGTTCCTGGCTGTTCATTTCATTTAACAGCGATTGATATATTTCTTCCAGCTGGCTGGACGGTTTCACACCCAGATTTTCATACAAATGTTCAACCGCTCTTGTATAGTACTCCTGGGCAATTTTCTCTTTGTGCTGTCCAATAAAAGACTTTATCAGCAGATAGTACAAATATTCATCCAGGGAGTCCATGGATATTGCCTTGCTGCAGACATTCTCCATCTCCTCATAGCTGCCCGCTTCTTCATATAATTCCGCCAGGCTTTTTACTGCCGACAAAAACATGGAATGATAATAAGCAGACAGTGAAATCACCCAGTGTTCGGATGAGATCTTAGGCAGATACATCCCGGTGTACAGATCAACCGCACGCCGATACTGAGTCATTTGAGCCTCTGCATCGTCTTTTATTCCTTTTGCATTTTTACAACACAATTCAAATTCTTCACAATCCACCTTAACCGTTACATCCGGATTCCAGTAGTATGATCCCCGTCCCGTCAGAATATAATCTGAACTGCCCAGCACCTTCTTCATAATATTCCTAAGACGGTACATCAGGTTTTTTAATGCCCCTACCTGATTATCAGTCTCATCCTCATTCCAAAGAAGATCTCCAAGCTCCTGCACCTGGATCATTCTGTTTCTGTTATTTAAAAAATAAGTTAAAAGCCTCGTAACCATGACAGAACGAATATTATCATCATTCAAAATATTCTTTCCGTCAGTCACCTGAAAATCGCCAAACATCTTCACATGTAATTTGTTCAATTTATTCTCCATATTAGCCATAAGACATTATTCCTGTCATTGTGATTATTTTATGCCAATGCCCCATATCATCAGAACAATGATATGGGGTATCTGCAAGTTATCTATGCCTATCATAGCACTAATATTCTCATCATGCAATCTTCAGGGCCTATTATATTTACATCTTTCATAAATCTTAATAATTTGCTTCCATTATCTGCGCCTTCTGGAAACTACTGTCTTTATTCCAAATGCTGCCGCTGCTGCAAGCAAGATTCCAAGTATAACATATACAACTGTATAATCATTTTTTACCTCAGGAGCCTTTGCAAGCGGTACATCTTCGTCTTCTATACTAACCGTTTCCTGTTCCGAATCAGTCTCAGGAGAATCTGCCAGAGGAACCTGTTCATCGGGAATATTTACCGTATTCTCATCTGCTCCCGGCTGAGTATTGTTATCAGGAGCTGCCTGCTGATTGTTATCAGCATTATTCGGCGTATTGTTGGCATTGTTATCTGCAGTATTATTTGGTGTTGTGTTTGCCGGTGTATTGGCTGGTGTTGTTACCGGCGTATTATTTGCTGCCGGGGTTGTCGGTGTAGTCGGCTGGTTATTATCCGGCGGATTCGGCGCTTCTGTAGCCGGCGGGTTTGTCTGCGGCTCCGTCTGCTGTACATTGGATTGATTTGCGGTATAGATAAACTGGATTTCAGAACTGGAGTCTGACAATACTACCGATTTCGATTTCTGATCTACGGTATAACCGCTGATCAGTAATGCGGATTCTGTAATCTTATTTCCGCTCTCGCCCATTGTAACTTTCGTTGTGGCAAGCTGATTTCCATTTGTATCCACATATTTTACTGCATACTCTAATCCGTTTACAACTGGAACATATTTGGCAACATATATTTTTTTTCCGGTTACCTCCGTTCCGGCTTCCTGGGGTTCCTCACTCCATTCCTTAAAGACATATCCGGTTTCCGGAATAGCATAAGGACTATTGGGAAATCCCTCACCATACGGGATATTGTAAACCACTTTCTTACCGTCGCCCTCACTTAAAGTTCCATGGGAACCTCCGCGAAACACGATCTCATAACTTTTTGCCGCTTCTGCAGAAAGTACAGGCACTGCCAAAAAAATCATCAAAAAGCATATCATCAGCATACTTATTTTTTTCATTTTGACTCCTCTCCTTTCCCTTTCCTTTTATGGCCTGCTGCTATAAAAATGACAACGCAGAAACAGGCACCCATCATGCCGGCAAAAAGCAGAATTGGCGTATTATCACCTGTTTTTACTTTATTCGTAGTCTGATTTGTACCGTTGCCGCCATTGGTATTTCCATTGTTATTATTGTTATTATTGTTGGAATTGTTATTATTTGTATTTCCCTGATTTTTATTAGTGTCCGGCTCCGACTGGTTCGCAGCATCGTCATGTGCAACCCGGAACGTAAACTGGATAATACCTTCTGTTTCCTGATAGCTGTTATCCATAGAGTCGCCGTCTACATAAACTTCCATATCAATGTCAGTGGATTCTCCTTTGCCCAGGCTTTCCAGCAGGAAGTTTTCTCCCATATATCCTTCGCCAAAGCTTTCCAGACCACCGATCTTTCCTTTGTAAAACTGTTCCCCGTCTCTTTTCAGGGTAATTTCAAATACTGCACCGCCTGCGCCCATTTCACGAAGAACCTGGGCACTCATGTAGAATTTCATCTGCTCATAGTCATCATTCGTCAATGTGATCTTCTGGGTTCTTGTTTCCCCAGGCATCATATTTTTAAAATTATCAAACAGATCATTGCTTCCGTTTAAAAATATAAATTCCTTGGCATCACCATCAAAGGTAACGTTGGTATCACTGTCAGCAAATACCACCATATTCATTTGTAAAAGCAAGGTCAATATTATGCAAAAACTAATTATTTTCTTCTTCATATTTATTCTTCCTCAACTTCCTGAAGAACTCCGTCAGCATCGATTTTTACTTCCAGTCCCCATTCCGAAAGCATGGCATCTTCCGCTCCGATTACCTGGATCGCATCTGCTTCTACATCAAAAGCGATGGAAAGTCCTGTATAAAGATTTTGTTCTTTACTTGGTATATTTCCGATTTGTATAAAATCCATTATTTTTGAGGTGGACTCTTTTGCATTCAGGGGCTTGCGATAGTAAAAATACATCTCTTCACCATTTTCATCATCATCCTGAATAATCCAGTCTTGCTTTTGATCGGTTAAAATGGAGATATAATTTGCATCTGCTTCCGGATTTTTCTCACCATTGCGGTCTTCCCAGCTTTTATGCAATGTTACTCTTAAATACAGCGGATTATCTTTTATATTATCCACATAAATTGCCTCCGGTATTTTATCGCCCGGCATTCCGGTAATGCTCTTAATATCGCCCTCTTTTATTTCTTTCCCGCCATTTGCCGTTTCTTCCATAAGCTGAATCCCAATATTTCCGGCACTGATTTTATTTTTAGAAGTTGTTTCCGCCTGAAAGGATGCCACCGTCCCGCTTATCAAAGTCGCCGCTATAAGCACTGCTGCTGCGCCGATTATTATGAAATTTTTCTTTTTCATAGCTTTTTTCCTTCCTTGTAACTATCAGAACTGCCGTGCATAAAACTGTGAATCAACAGCTGTAATCCACAGTAATAAAGGTAAAGCAGTACTGGCATTTAATAATACTGATGCACTTTATATTTTGATTATAATGGTTTTATGTCACACTCCAGTCACACGGAATGATTTTCACAAAATATATTGTATTTACTTCAGAGCATTGCTATAATAGGCATTATTACAGCAAAATAAAACGTAATTGAAAATGCTCAGAGAGAGGGAGGTATTACTATGTATCCCTGCAAACTTCATAAATATGCCTTTCTGATGATACTGTTAATAATCAGTATCATTTTATCAGGCTGCGGCAATTCGGACGATCCGGCTCCTGCTCCTTCTGAAAATACCTCCGGGACAAGTACAGGCTCCGGTTCCCGTCCTAACACGCCCAGGGTCCTGACTCCACAAGCTGTGGGAACAGCGGTTCAGACAGATGAGTATGCTTCTATAGATACCTCTAACCTTTCAGAAGGCTATTTTATGGTAAAGTACCTGGGCAATGCATCGAAAGTGAAGCTGCGCGTGAAAGCTTCCGATAATTCTACAAATGACTATAACATTAAAAATACCGGAAATTATGAAGTATTTCCCCTGTCACAAGGCAACGGAAACTACGAAATCATGGTATGCGAACAGCTTGCCAACGATAAATACGCCATTGTAACTTCTTTGTCTGCAGATGTGAAGCTTACAAATGAATTCGGTCCTTTCCTGTATCCGAACCAGTATGTAAATTTTACAGCTGATTCCCAGGCTGTAGAAAAAGCAGAAGAGCTTGTGAAGGGGGCTTCTACAGACCTGGATGCTATTACTTCTGTTTATAATTTTGTCATCGGTAACATTACGTATGACACAGACAAGGCGGAAAATGTACAGTTTGATTACATCCCCAATGTGGATGATACTTTGAAGACCAAAAAGGGAATCTGCTTTGACTATGCCTCTCTCATGGGCAGTATGTTGCGGTCCCAGGGCATTCCCACCAAGATCGAAACCGGATATTCCGGGGAAGTGGTTCACGCCTGGATCAGCGTCTATACAAAGGAAGAAGGCTGGATAGATGACCTGATACAGTTCGATGGCAAGAACTGGGCACTGATGGACCCCACCTTCGCGGCAAGTGGGAAAAACAGCAAGAAAATTCAAAAATACATTGGAGATGCAAAGAACTATACCACTAAACATACCTATTAACCGGTCTGTATAAATTTGCGTTTCGAAAGGAGTTCTTATGGCAAAAAAAGCCAATAAACCGTTATCCAATACCGAAATATCCTTTTTCTGTAATCAAATGGCAATGATCCTCCAATCTGGTATTTCTTCTATTGAAGGGATCTCAATTATGCTGGAAGACAATGTGAGCCCTGATGGAAAATCTGTCCTGGAATCTATTTATCATACTCTGGAAGAAACGGGGAATTTTCACGCAGCTGTCAGTGACTGCGGTGTGTTTCCCAAGTATTTTATAGATATGGTTGAAATCGGTGAACAATCCGGACGTCTTGACGATGTAATGTCCTCTTTAGCAGAATATTATGAACGGGAAGAAAACATTGCAAAGGGGATCAAAGGTGCCATTACATACCCCTGTATTATGATTGGTCTTCTCTTGTTTATCGTTGTAATCCTGATTGTCAAAGTACTTCCTATCTTTAATCAGGTTTATATTGAACTGGGAAGCCAGCTTACAGGATTTTCCAAAAGCCTGTTGAATCTGGGCAGTGCCCTGAGCCGTTATGCCGTTCCGGTAATCGTTATTTTCGTAGCTTTTGCTGCGTTTTTATTCTTCAACGGTTCCAAGCTGCGTTTTTCCAAGACCC
>NZ_JAWYAJ010000305.1:0-7111 GCF_034124845.1 Robinsoniella sp. | reverse complement strand
TTTTTGGCGGATAGTATTCGACTGGCTCCCATCGGATACTAAGCGGGCATTGAGCTGCGAAATGCATCAGGATTTCGGAGCGAATGCCCGCGTGCCGCCAAAAAGCGCTTCGGGAAGGTTAGAAAATGCCAGTTCTGCGTTGAGCCTTCCAAACCCCTCTCCTGGTCCGCCCCCTTCTCTGTCCGTACACCACCTCCATCTACAAAGCGTCTTTACTCAGCAAAACCCAAATTTAATCTTTTATAACGTAAGCCTTATCCTGTTTCAGCTAATTATTCTAGCTAATTCCCCTAATTTGTTAGTAATATATTTGTAACTTGAAATAATTGTGCGGTGTAGTAATAGCAAGCCTTAAAAATGGTAAATCCAGTATATTTTTACAAATAGATTAAATTTCTATAAATTTGCATCTTCCTATTGCAGTTTACATAATAATTTGTTATAGTTACAGTATAACAAATATAATAATACCATTTTGAATTTTACATGGTCTGGAAGGGGGGAAATAACCATGAAAATAGAGAAAGTGAATGATTCAAGGCTTCTGTGGTCACTAAATCGAGAGGACTTTATTGAATATAAACTCAATGTTAATGATTTTTTATACGGGACGCAAAAAGCACGCACACTATTCCAGGAAGCAATGAGGAAGGCAGAAAAAGATTTAATGTTCCAGGTGGAAGGTTATCTCCTTCATTGTCAGCTTCAGGAATTATCGGCAAGCGGAGTCACATTTTCCATTACCAGAAAAGAGCAGCTGCCAAAGACAGAAGAGAACCAGTCAGATGCAGAATCGGTTGAACATACAATGGCAAAACAAGAGGAATTGCATCTCCTCTATGAATTTGCTGATCTGGATGATGTCATTCGGGTATCAAGGCTTATCAACACGGAAATACCTTTGGAAAATGCGTTGTACAAATTTGAAGGTGAATACCTTTTATTCGTAGAACCCAATAAGGACGAAGGGGAACAGATGGCTTGGTGTACCATTAATCTGGCTGAATTTGCAGATGTGGAATCTGTGACAAGAGGGCAAAAGGCTTTGCTGTGTGAACATTCCGAATGTATTTTGGAAAAGGATGCACTGCAGAAATTACGGGTTCTCAGTTAAATAGATAAAACAAGGAATCCCGGCGGGAAATGCATTTATGCAGCTGTCTATAGGAGCGGAGACGCTGTCTATAGCGGAGTTAAATGTAATTTCTGCCGGGATATTTTTCTGCTGTATCACTGGTCTGATACAGGATGTTTTTGCATTCCTGTTCACAGACCTGCCTCCCAGCAAGAACCCATAACCCCTTATTTAATAAAATGAAGAGGCTTCGGATACCCATAAGAGCGGAACAGGGCCTCCAGTTTTGTCTGCCCCTGTATAAGGGCGTCTTCTATGGTATAGCCTTTCTCTAAAATGTTTCTCAGCACACCACATAGAATTGATTCAATCTTGTTCTGAGGGATTATCAGCGACCTGCTTCGGTAAGGTCCGTTTCTTTTGCGGCAATAGGCAAAGCTTTTTTCGGTTAATTCCATCCAGGGATACAGTTTCATTAATTCATGGCTGTGGTATGGTGCTATGACCGGTGACTGTCCATCCAGAATCGTCATGTAGCTGCTGGTATCGGGCTGGCAGAGCCAGTTGAAATATCGGAATATTTCTTCTGACTTTGTAGTAAACGGATTCAGACCGAAATTCCAGCCGATGCTCACCGGAGTTTTTCCGGGGATGGGTTCATAGCCTACCCGGCCTATGATATTTTCATGAATACTGTTGCTGATTTTTGCAGCGTATTCCGTGTATGTAAGAAGAATTGCTGTTTTGCCGGAATAAAAATCAGAGACCGTCTTTTGAATGGATGTCTCAAAAGGGGACTGTTCTACATAATGTAGTGTCTCTAATATGTGGCGGAATGCCTTTATATTTTCGGGAGTGTTCATGCATACCCGGTTGTACTTATCCCATAATTTCCCACCGAATGACCAGAGCCGTATCAGGATTTCCGGTGCCAGTTCCTCGTCCATGCTTCCGGCAAAGGAGGTGCCATAAATAGTGGGGGAATCAGGGTTGCAGGAACGGGTGAAAAAATTGGCAATGCCGTTAAATTCTGTCCAGGTCTTGGGCGGACGCAGGGATATCTTATATTTATTTTTAAATGCTTTTATCAGGTCTCGTTTTTCAAAGAGGTCTTTGCGGTAAAACATGATCTGGGATCCGCCAATGATGGGGATACCATAGTAGCGGTTTTCATAGCAGCAGTTGTCCATGTTCTCGTCAAACAGTAAGAGAGGGTTAAAGCTGCCATTTGCAATGAAATCCGTAATTTCTGATACCAGGGAGTTTTGAACCATATACTCCAGCCAGGGCACATCATACATATAGATATCATAATAATTTCTGGAACGGTCAATATCTTCTATGATTTTATTTAACAAGTTATTTTGTGGGACAAAATCAAATTCTACCGTGATGCCGGATTGCCTGGTAAAAGAACTGGTCAGGAGTTTAGTAGAATGAGACGTGTCCAGATCCACCATAAGTGCACGTAATACCGGTGCCTTCTTTAAGGGGACCGCAGAAGGCAGAGGTGAGGGTGGAGGCTCCGGAAAGTCCAGGGAAGAGTCCGTTATATTGTCGGTAAAATTCAGTAACTTTTCTTCAAAAAACATAGGGGACTCAATATTCTTTGCCAATAACCTGGAAGCTTCCGTACCCAGGGTAAAAGCTGTTCTGGACGTATAGATAGTTCCGGGCAGCCGGGCAGAGCTGTTCCAGCTTTCTTCCCCAAGGGTGATTACCTGGATATCCCGGGGAACATTGCGGCCCTGGATATGGAATGCTTCCAGGACGCCGTAAGCGATGTTTTCGGAAGAGGTAATGACTGCTTCAACTGCTTTGCCGCTCAGGCGGTGCATGGTTGATTTAAAAGCATCTTCTTTTGTCATATTTGTATTGCAGACCAGAGCGTCATCGAATTTCCGCCCATAGTTTTGAAAAGCCGTCTGGTATCCGCAAATGCAGTCTTTTTCAGAAGAAAAATGGGAAGCACCCGTAATTAAAGCGATGTTTCTATAACCCTTGGACAATAGTTTTTCGGTAATGAAACAGGTGGTACGGTAATTGTCAAAACCAGCAAAACTGACATCAACATTGTGGGGTCTTCGTTCAATAAAGACAGCGGGAATATTAAAATTCTTAATTCTGTTTTGAAAAAATTCCGTATTTTGGGGCTGGCAGGTTATAATTAAAAGCCCGGAAACGTTCTGGCTTACAAAATCTTCAATTTTCTCGCATTCAATATCCGGTGAGTTATTGGAAAACGCCACACTGATCGTATAGTCTTTATTCTGCAGATAGGATGAAATTCCTTTAAATATTTCTGCGTGATAGTGGTTGTCAATATCCGTAAGTACCACACCAATTCGGTTAGTGGCAGATAATTTTAAGTTTCTGGCTGAGGCGTTGGGTATATATTTCAGCTTTTCTATGGAATCCATTACTTTCATTTTTGTTTCTGGCTTTACCTGGCGTTTTCCACTTAAGCAGCAGGAAACGGTTGCAATGGATACACCGGCATCTCTAGCAACATCATTTAAAGTTGCCATGAAAGACATCCCCCCTTATTTTAAAGAGAATCTGGTACTGGAAAAGGTCACTTCCAGTACCGGTTAATAAGAAGTTATCATGAATTTATCAAACAGTCAAGATATCTAAACGTTTAGATTTATATTTTGGGAAACCTATTGTAAAAAATGATTAAGAATATATAATGTAAATATCAGATGAACGATAAAAAAACGAAAAACAGGTTTAAAATAGAAGTGAGATTGTGCAGTATGACGGAATTACTAGCGGCTTCTGGAGGAAGGTGTTTGAAAGCAGAGTAAAAAGATAAAAAAGTCATAAAGTAAAAAAAGTAAAAAAGCTTTTTAAACAGGCTGTTACATTTAAACAAATTGAGAAAATGGAGGTATAGAAGTATGAGAAGATACGGGCAGGTAATCAGGGTAAAAAAAGAACATTTAGAAACCTATAAAGCTTTGCATGCACAGCCGTGGCCGGAGATCAATGCGAAGATCAAAGCGTGCAATATCAGCAATTATTCCATATATTACCGGGATGGTTACTTATTCAGCTACTATGAATATACGGGAAATGACTACGAAGCGGATATGAAGAAGATGGCAGATGATCCGAAAACGCAGGAGTGGTGGGGGTTGTGTGATCCGTGCCAGGAACCTGTGGAATCAGCAGCAGAAGGTGAGTGGTGGGCTGAAATGAATGAGGTATATCATTTAGACTAAAATCTAAACGTTTAGAGAAAAGGAGATAAATATGACATCAAGAGAACGGGTATTAACATCAATCGGACATAAGCAGCCGGATTATGTTCCTCTGGATTTAGGAGGAACACCAAGCTCAGGAATATCAGCAATTGCTTATAACAAGTTAAAAAAGCATTTAAATCTGACGGGAGGACATACAAGAATCTTTGATGTCGTACAGCAGGTCGTACAGCCGGAAGAAAACATCATGGATATGTTCGGGGTAGATGTAATTGATATAGGAAGAGCATTTAACGAAAAGGACAGCGACTGGTATGACATTACTTTAGCAGATGGATCTGTTGGACAGTATCCCAAGTGGTTTCATCCACAGAAACAGGAAAACGGGGATTATCTTGTAATTGACGGTGAAGGAACTGCCATTGCAAAAATGCCGGTGGGAGCTACATTTTTTGACCAAACCTATTTCCCTTACTGTGAGGACTACCCGGATGACTATCGTGACCTGGATCATCAAATGGGAAAAGTGCTGTGGAGTGCATTGGTACATAGTCCCTGGGATCATGCCGCTGAGCCGGATTTCTACAGCCAGCTTCGGGAGCGAACACTCAAAATGAGGGAAACGACAGATCGTGCACTTATGATCACCTGCGGATGCAACCTTTTTGAGTGGGGCACCTTCTTAAGAAGAATGGATAATTTTCTCATGGATACTTATGCAGACCCGGAAAATGTAGAGATATTGGTAGGGGAACTGATGGAACGCCACCTGGCTACGCTGGAAAAGGTATGTGAGTCGGTGGGAGATATTGTAGATATTCTCAGATTTGGAGATGACCTGGGCATGGATACCGGAATGTTTATGTCTCAGGAGAAATACCAAACACTTTTTAAGCCTCATCATAAGAAATTAAATGATTATGTTCATAAACACAGCAATATGAAAACATTTTTACATTCTTGCGGTTCCATTTACCCCATAATGGGAGATCTCATCGATGCGGGATACGATGTGATTAATCCGGTTCAGACAACTGCTTACCAGATGGACCCACAGGTATTAAAAAGAGAATTTGGCAGGGACATCACCTTTTGGGGCGGCGGCTGCAATACTCGCTCAGTACTTAACCGGTCCACGCCTGAGGAAGTATATGACTACACCAGAAGGATGATTGATATCTTCTATCAGGATGGAGGATTTGTGTTCAATCAGGAACACAATATTATGCCGGATGTACCGCCGGAGAATTTACTGGCAATGTATCGGGCAGTGGCGGATGCAAGATAGGTTTTAGCGTGTGTGTAATAGATATGGATAACATGAAATGGCATGAAAGGAGTATTAAGAAATGGAAAAGGGCAATAAAGTCAATAAAAGCCAGTTGAAAAAATTGTTTGCGAGAAGTGAGGTAACGGTAATTGCGGCAGTGCTGGCTCTGGGTATTATTTTTACAGCATTTTCGGACAGCTTTTTTACCGCCTATAATTTATTCAACATGGGCAGAACGGCTGCAATCTATATATTTATTGCAATTGGGCAGGCCTTGGTTGTAATTGTAGGCGGCATGAACTTATCGCTTGGATATATCGGAGGCATGACGGTTGTGGCAGCCGGTTACAGCATGCAGGTATTGGGGCTTCCGCCGGTGGCAGCAGTACTTGCCGGCCTGGCAGTGGGCGTAGCGGCAGGCTGTATCAATGGCATAATTATTACAACATTAAAGTTAAATTCATTTGTAGTTACCTTGGCTACTTCTTTTATTTTTACCGGGCTAATCAACGGTATTTCCCAGGGTTATCCCTACAATGAGATACCGGAAAGCTTTACATTTTTGGGAAGAGAAGGTTTCCTTGGGATTCCGTTTCTTCTCTGGATGGCAGCGATCGCCTTAATAGTACTGGGATATTTCTTCAAATATACAGTGACAGGGCGCCGTATCTTGTCTACCGGAGGAAATGTGGAGGCGGCAAGGATGTCCGGTGTCAATACAAATAAAATGATCATTCTGGCGAATGTGGGTTCCGGATTATTTGCAGCAATCGCAGGGCTTTTATGGATCTCCAGAACGGGGTCTGCACAGCCGTCTACCGGTGTGGACTGGATGGTTATTTCCTTTGCGGTGGCAGTAATCGGCGGAACGGCGCTAAAGGGCGGTGTATTTAATCCCATCGGAGTATTTTTTGCGGGCTTTTTGATTGTTATGGTTAAGAACGGTTTAGTTATGTTAAATGCCAATATTTATTACGAGCAGGCGTATTTGGGATTGATTCTTTTGCTGGCGGTTTCCCTGGATAGTATTAAATCCATTATGAATAACAGGAAGCTGAAACAGGAGTTGAAAAAGAAGCAGCATGCTTAGAGCGTATTTGGAAAATCCCCCATAAACTGGAACGTATAGCTGCCGGAAAGCATGATTCAAACACGCTCTCGGGCTGCCGGTACGGGTTGTATTACATATAGAAAGCAGGAGCCATGAAAGCGCCTATGAAAAGGAGAACAATAATATGAAGAAAATGATCGCAACTTTATTATGTGCAGCATTAGTAACGGGATTAAGTGCATGTGGAAGTCCAAAGGCACCGGCGGAAGAAACGAAATCAGGTCAGACGACGGATGCGGCTGCCCCAGATGCAGCAGGAGAAGAAAAAGCAGGTTCTGATTCCGCAACTAAGATTGCATGGTATGCACCGGCACCCCATCCCTATTTTGACGAAGTAAAAAAGGGTGTGGAAAAATTCCAGAAAGATGAGGGTGTGGAAGTCGTAATCCAGATCGGACCGGACTGGACCCAGGCGAGTGAAAATGAGAAGGTAGAGGCGTTGATTG